>JBNKTK010000102.1:0-13397 GCA_050298035.1 Mangrovibacterium sp.
GATGGGCCGTTACCTGGAACGAACAGAGCACTTGGCCCGCTACATCAATGTTGAGTATTTTTCATCACTGGATCGTTCGCACGCCCTACAACACGAACTGGCCTTGCTTTCCATTGCCGATATGATTGGCCTCCCAAAACCAGCAATTGAGACTGGTATCAACGAAGAAGAGATTTTGGTATCGGCAGCGCTGGACGATGGCAACCCCGTTTCTATTTTGTCGGCCTTGTTTGCAGCACGCGAAAATGCCCGGAGCGTTCGTGAGAGCATCTCCACTGAACTCTGGGAATCGATCAACAACTTTTATCATTTTGTCGACCAATATCCGATAGATATTTACAAAACCCGCGGCCTGTCCGATTTTACAATGAATGTGATTCAACATTGCTCAAACGTTCGCGGAAGGATTTTGCACACCCTGCTCCATGATCTAGGATGGCTGTTCATTCAGTTAGGAATTCATGTCGAGAGTGCTTCTCAAATTGTCAGGATCATGATCAGCAAATTGACCGACATTGATGAAATTGATAAAATAAAACTAGGAAAAACAATGCACGAACAGCAGTGGGATGTTCTACTTGACTGTCTGGAAGCCAAAGACATGTGCAAAAAATATTACACCAGCGTACCGACCCGCGAAAACACATTGGATTTCTTGCTGTTCAACCCGCATTTTCCCAGGTCAGTGAGTAGTCGATTAAGTAAGGTGCTTAAATACCTGGAGGAGATCGATAAGAACAAATCGAAAAACGGCAAAAGCATTAGTTTTAGAGTGGGCAAACTGGTCACACCATTTCAATATATGGAAGTCCATGAGATTGACCAAAATCTCCCCGAATTTCTTGAAGGACTTTTATCAATTATTTACTTAATTAGTGACCTGATTTTAGAAGAATATTTTAGCTAACCATGCCTGTTTATCAAATAACGTACAGTACCCGGAACACATACACACCAGCCATAAAAGAAGCGATGCTTGAGTTTTTGGTGCTTCCTGCCACAACCAACGAACAAGAGGTTTTTGATGTTGATATTCAATTTTATCCTCCGGAAAGGTATTATTGGAGCAAAAATCTTCACGGGTTTGAAGTTTTGCGTTGCCGCTTGAAAAATCCGGTGAGTGAAGTTCAATTTAAATTAACGGCCAATGTCAAGCGCAATGAGGTCAATCCGTTTGGATTTATCCCGCTCTCTTTTGAAGAGGAACGTAAAATCCTGAATTCGGAGGAATTTTCAATTGACCACTATCTGTTTTTAGGCCTTGAGCAGTATACCAAATTACCCGCCGGATTTGAATTTCCGGTTCTGAAAGACACTGAGAGTATATTTGATTTTGTGAAACGGGTCAACCTCTTTGTGCATGGCTTAATCCGGTACAACGCAGAAATTACCGACCCGCACCGTACCCTACAGGAAACAATAGATGAAAAAAGCGGAGTTTGCCAGGACTTTGCCCACCTGATGCTTGGCATCCTTCGAACAAACAAAATCCCATGCAGGTACATCAGTGGCTATCTAAACCAGGGCAATGGTTTTGTCGGCACCGGTGCTGTACATGCGTGGATACAGGCCTTGATCCCCGGAATAGGCTGGATTGGGTTCGACCCGACCAACAAACTACTGGAAGACCATCATTACATTAAAATTGCACACGGGACCGATCTGAGCGACTGTGCAACCTTAAAAGGGGTCATCAAGGGGACAGAAACAAACCAAACCGATTATCAGGTGTTAGTAGTGGAACAATCTAAAGATGCAAATCAATGACATATTGCGTAGGAATGAAATTGAAGACAGGCCTGGTGGCCATCAGTGATACACGGATTACTTCGGGAAACCAGACCACCACGGCCGAGAAATATAAAATTTACCAAAAAGGAAAGCAAAATATTTTTATAATGACTTCGGGACTGCGGTCAGTTCGGGACAAAACGCTAACCTACTTTTCGGAGTTATTAGATGAACGGCTGGACGATTACAACAAACTCTACCAAGCCGTCAACGCCCTGGGCGACCAAATCAAACGGGTATGGCGGGAAGACAAGGACATGTTGGCAGAAAGCGGACTTGATTTTAACATCAACGCCATTGTGGGCGGACAACTGGAAGGCGACAAGGAACACCAGCTTTTTTTGCTGTACCCGCAAGGAAACTGGATTGAAGTTGAAAAAGGCTCCCCTTTTACAATTATTGGCAACTCCGGTTACGGAACGCCAATATTGCGCCGCACAATCAGCTATGAATCAAGCATGCGCTTTGCCTTGAAAACTGGTTTCTTGTCATTTGACTCGACCCGGGTATCAGCAAACGACGTGGGCTACCCCATTGATGTGATCGTTTACGAAAAAGACAGCCACACCATCAAATGCCAACGGTTTTATGGCGAAGATTTACAGCCAATCTCAAACCTTTGGGGCGAAAAACTGACCGAAGCAGTGCGTGAAGTGCCAAATGACTGGATGAATAGCTTCTGGGAAGAAACCAATCCGAAACCGGTATAAAAATTAATCCAGGCTTAAGTTTTAAGAAATTGCCGATAAAAAAGAGGACAATTATTTTTGCTGGCGATTAAAGGATTAATTTTGCCGCAAAGTTGAAAGAATGAAACTGGATAAACACCCAAAAGCCGAAGCGTTGATTTTTGATTTGGACGGAACTTTGTCGGATTCGCTTCCGGTGCACATTGCAACCTGGCACAAGGTATGCGCCCATTACAACTGCACATTTAACGAGAAAATTATTGAAGAAATGACCGGCATGCCAACCATCCGGTTTGCCGAACGTGTTATTGCCGAAAATAACCTGCAAGGTGTTGACCCGGCAGAAATGGTTCGCATGAAGCAGGAAACATTCTGGGACAGCGCCAATCTGTTGCGTCCGCACTCCCCGGTTGTCGATCTTGTTTACAAATATCATGGAAAAATTCCGCTGGCCGTAGGAACAGGCGCCAGCCGCCGTAGCGCAGAAGTGCAACTGGAAACACTTGGGCTGACCCGTTATTTCGATGCCATTGTTACTGCTGATGATGTCACCCGGCACAAACCCGACCCGGACACTTTTCTGAAATGTGCCGAATTGATCGGGGTAAAAGCTGAAAATTGCCAGGTGCTCGAAGATGGCGTACTGGGAATGGAAGCAGCAAAAACTGCCGGCATGTACCTGATTGACGTCCGCCCGTTCGTAAAAAACTAGCAACCCACAATCGACAGGTCGGTACTACTTCGTCATTCCAACATAACGAAAATCTGGTGCCCCGTGAACATCCCGGACTACAATTCAAATTTGACGCAACGCTTGCATGCAAAACTACTGGCTTTCATTTACCACCACTGCCCCACTTTTCCTGGTCATACTGGGCGGGATGATTTTCAGCAAAACCAAATCATTCAAAAAAGAATGGATTGCGGTTTTAAATGATTATGCCCTTTGGATTGGATTTCCGGCACTGATCATGGTTGCCCTTTTCAAACTGGATGTGCCGCTCTCTGAACACATCAGTTTAGTCAGCTGGAACTCGGCCTACATCGTTTCGTGCATGCTCCTGGTTTTCCCAATGGCAAAAACCTTCCGGTTAAGCAACGAAATGCTCCGCACGCTCATCCTGGCTATTTCGTTTGGCAACGTTTCGTACCTGGGCATCCCTGTTTTGATGAATGCCTATGGCGAAAGTGTATTAACCGAAACAACCCTGCTCTCGGCAATCTACCTTTTCTGGCTTTTTACGCTGGGCATTGTACTTGTTGAAGTGATGGGCGGTGAAAAACTCAGCATTTTGGCTGTCATTAAACGGCTGGTGACCAACCCACTCCTGATAGCTGTATTCGTGGGACTGATGGTTTCTACTTTCAGGATCGGCATTCACCCGGCACTATTTAAAGGGCTGGATATGATTGGGAGTTCTGTGACGGCAATCGTTTTGTTCTCGCTGGGATTATTTTTGGGCTCGCACCCTTTTGGCAAGCTGAAAGAGTGGTTGCCCGTACTGGCCTTTTCAGCAGTAATTTTGCTGATTCTTCCTTTTCTTTTTAAGTCAATGGTTGAGTTAAGCAACTCCGGGTTCCGTTACCGTACCAGCATTATGGAAGCAGCTATGCCCATGGGGTTAACCCCGTATGTTTTAGCTGTTAAATATGAGCTGAATGCCAGTTTCGCGTCGAAAGTTGTTGTGCTGAGCACCAGCCTCGCCGTTTTCACGCTTCCGCTATGGATGATCCTCCTCGGCTAAATAGCGATCCAGTTCGTAAGCAATACGGTCATTGTCAATATCTGTCCCGATAAAAACAAGCGTGTTCAGCTTCTCCTCTGTCGGATTAATGATGGAACCGGCTGCATAGGACACGCCCCCGCCAACCGCCTGAACAATCACTTTATCAGCCGAATCTTTGGGAAAAAGTATCCCTTTCACCCGGTAAACCTGCAACTGATTAATTGCCGCAAAATAATTGAACCAGTATTGAAACCGTTCCAGGTTTACTTCGCCCTGAAACTGATGTGTAAACGTGGTGTACTTTTTCGATTCAACCACGCGGAACATAACCGGTTCTGACAATTTTCGCTCAAGCTTTCCTTGTATTTTGTCAGCAAAAAGCTCCAGGCCAAAATCATCCAGGTGAGAATAATTGGCATGAAAAATTGTTGCAGAAGAGTTAAAAGCAAGCAAGCGACGTTCAAGCCCGGCCAGTTCGCCCGAGGAAAGACCATCCACTTTATTAATCAGTAACATATCACTAAGAATCACCTGTACCTGCTGCTCGGTTCCTTTCAGTTGCTCTTCATAATTCAAAGCATCAACAAGGCAAATGCTTCCTTCAAGCTGAAAACGTTCTTTTAAGTTTTCATCACTGAAAAACGGCCTGATCACATTCGATAAATCGGCAATACCGGTAGTTTCAATCAACAGGAAATCAATATCGCCAGCTTTATCCGCCAAATCAAGCAACGTAAGGGAGAATTCGTTGGAAATACTGCAACAGATACAGCCATTGCTCAAGTCGAAAATATTCTCACTGCGCATGCCAACAATCAAATCCTGATCAATTGAAGTGGCGCCAAACTCATTCTCGACCAACGCCAGCTTCAAATGCTTATGCGACTTGATCACCTCGTTGATAAACGTTGTTTTCCCGGCCCCTAAAAAACCGGTAACCAAAATTGTCCGTATTTTCTTTTCGCTAATCACAAAATCCAGGTTTCAAATTCCAAATCACAAAATCCCAACCCCCTTACAAACCAACCAATAACTAATGACCAATTATCCAATAACCAATCACTCATTAATATTCATCCGGGCAAACGGCACAGCATCCTGACCGATAAATTCACCTTTTTGATATTTGTAATAACCGGTAATGGCAATCATAGCCGCATTGTCCATGGTAAAAGCAAATTTGGGGATGAACAGGTTCCAGCGCCGTTTGGCAGCCTCGGCACGCAAAGCATTTTGCAAGCCCGAATTAGCCGAAACACCACCAGCCACAGTCACTTCGCGTATCCCAGTCTGTTTGGTAGCTTTCACCAGCTTGTCCATCAAAATAGCTATAATTGTCTTTTGAAGCGATGCACACAAATCGGCCTTGTTCTCTTCAATGAAGTTTTCGTTTTCCTTTAGTTGGTCGCGCAGAAAATAGAGGAAACTGGTCTTCAATCCGCTAAAACTGTAATCCAGGTCTTTGATGCGCGGTTTGGCAAACTGAAAAGCATCTGGGTTTCCGTCCTTTGCCAGCCGGTCAATCAACGGGCCACCGGGATAAGGCATCCCCATCACTTTGGCACATTTATCAAATGCTTCGCCTGCGGCATCGTCAATGGTTTGGCCAACCACTTCCATGTCGAGATGGTCTTTCACCAAAATGATTTGGGAGTTGCCCCCACTGACCAGCAAGCACAAATGCGGAAACTTCGGTGCCTGGTGCTCCACATCCTTTTCTTTGATAAAATGAGCAAGCACATGTCCCTGCAAATGGTTTATGTCGATCATCGGTATTCCGGCAGCCAGCGAAAAACCTTTGGCAAATGAGGTTCCCACCAGCAACGATCCCAGCAAGCCCGGGCCACGCGTAAATGCAACAGCAGTGATCTCTTCGCAGCTAATTCCGGCTTGTTTTATGGCCTGATCGACCACCGGGACAATATTCTGCTGATGAGCCCTGGAAGCCAGTTCCGGCACCACACCGCCATAAGCTTCATGTACTTTCTGACTGGCAATAATATTCGATAAAAGGTAGCCGTTCCTAATCACAGCAGCTGATGTATCATCGCACGAAGATTCGATTCCAAGTATGGTAATATCACTCGCTTGTTCCATTATTTCGTTGCAGTTTTTGTTTAAAAAGATAGTGGCCGATCAAGCTAAATCCACTGATTTTAGTTTAATTTGCCATCAAAACAAGAGGGCAAAATTATTAAAAAAACATTCAAAATATCACTTTGGTTCTTCGGGACACTTTTCGCGCTCCTGATGGTTGGCTACCTGGCCTTTCAAACCAGTATGGTGCAGACTTTTATTGTCCGCCAAATAACCAATCAACTTTCTGAAAAACTGCACACCAACATCAGCATAAAAAGTGTTGATATTGCTTTTTTCAACAAAGTTATTTTGAATGATGTCCTGATTGAAGACCAGAAAGCAGATACCATGCTGTTTGTCGGGAAATTGGTTGCCTCAATTGACCAACTCAAAATCAAAAAAAAGACCGTTAACTTGAGCTCGCTGGCTTTGCTCGACATGAATGTTAATGTGTCACTCGATAAAAATCGCATTCCTAATTATCAGTTTTTGGTTGATGCCTTCAGCACCGAAGAAAAACCGGCAGAGGCACCTGCCTGGAACATCACTTGCCGGAACTTTGTTTTCGAAGATACCAGCCTGGGATATTCCTACTACCAAAATGAAGATGTTCATTTAATCCACCTTCAAAATATTCATCTTGACATCAACAATCTACAAATACTCCCCGACTCTATCTCATTCCGCATAAACCACCTCGGCTTTGACGATCAAAATTCATTCACTCTAAATGAATTAAGCACCAACATTGTTTTCAACAAAGATATCATCAGCTTAAGTGAGCTTAAGGTTTCCACACCAAATTCAAACATTTCGGATGCCAACTTCTCCATTGATCTCAGCGCAAGGGCTAAAGGCAAAGATTTTTCCTATTCGGAAATTGACCTGGATATACAAGAATCGCTGATTGATATGCGGGATGTCGCGGAGCTTGTACCCGACCTGAAAGGCATGAACCTGAGAGTCAATTTATCTGGCCATATTTTTGGCAAGATTGCCGACCTGAAAGCCAAAAACCTGTCGGTTGGTTTTGGAGAAAGGACAAAGCTCACCTGTGACTTTTACATCAATGGATTGCCCAATCTGGAGGAAGCTTACATGTACCTGGATTTGAAAAAGTCGTCAGCCGATTTTAAAGATTTTGCCCAAATCAGGTTACCAGATAAGTCGGCCCAAAAATACCCGGACATCCCCTCCTTTCTTTCCGATGCCGGAATCATTCAATACCAGGGAAATTTTACCGGGTTCATCAGCGATTTTGTTGCCTACGGTACAGTGCGTTCCAATTTCGGCCGGCTCGATACTGATTTATCTTTCGCTCCAACCGATGACAACTCCCTTGCAATAAACGGGCACCTGAAAACCACAAATTTCAAACTTGGTGAATTCGCCAAAATTAAAGACCTCGGCGCATTGACTTTTAACGGTCAGATTAACGGGACATACAATAAAGCAGGGAAAAAATTTGCGGCCAATATAAATGGGGTCATCGACAGTATGCTGTATAATTCATACGAATACAAGAAGATTGTTCTCGACGGACAAATCCAGGAGCAAAAGTTTGAAGGGGACCTGAAAATTGACGACTCAAACCTGAAAGGACGGTTTGCCGGGAAAGTTGACCTGAACCCGGAGATTCCCATCTTCGACTTTGAGTTACAGCTTGACCACGCCAACCTGGTTGCTTTAAACATCGACAAAAAACACCTTGAATCAGATTTATCTATCGACCTGCGGGCAAATTTCTCGGGGAACAGCATTGACAATATTAACGGGAGCATTTGGTTTGAAGAAGGGTTATATTCCAACGAAAATAATTTTTTCCTGCTAAACAGCCTGACGATAAACACGTTTAAAGACTCCGTAAAAAACCTAACACTGAGATCTGATTTCCTGGATGCAGATATCAGGGGCTCCTACTCTTTCCAAACCCTCGGGCAAGGACTTAAAAACCTGGCTTACCATTTCGTTCCGGCATCGGGACTGGACTATTCCGCTACACCTGGATTAAATAAATTCAACCTCGACATAAATATCAAAGATGCAGAGCCAATTACCCAAACCTTTTTCCCAAACTTGTACATCAGCCCTGCCAAAATCTTCTGTCAGTTTGATGAAAGCAGAAACAAACTGGACATCTATTCCGAGCTTCCCCGGATTGAGTTCAATAAACTGGTGCTAAAAAATTACTCGTTCTCCCTTCACACAAACGAAACACTGGAATTGAAGAACCGGGTGGAAGAATTTCAGCTCGGAGAAGACCTGAAGCTATACAATCTTTCCCTCATTTCAGAGGCCAAAGCAAACAACCTAAATTCAAAACTGATTTGGAACAATTACGATATTACCACCTACAGCGGAGAACTGGAAACCGAAGTTGATTTTACGCGCATTGACGATAAATGGACACACGTAGACATGGACATTCTCCCGTCGAAAATATACATTGCAGATACGCTGTGGAGCATTTATCCGGCGAAAATCATAATCGATTCGACCCGGGTTGAAGTAAAAGACTTTAAAATAGCAAACGGAGACCAGTCGTTTGCCTTTGATGGTGCTATTTCGAAAGACAAAGCAGAACGGATGAACATGACTGTCAGCAATTTTAGGCTGGACAACCTGAACCTGCTTGTTGGTGATAAAAATCACTTGCAGGGGCAATTGAACGGAACTGCCAGTATTTTTGATGCTTATGAGAAAGCGTTATTCCTGTCTGATTTGCAGATTAAAGGACTAAACTACAGCGGGCAGGATATTGGAGACATCAGTTTGCTCAGCAAATGGGACCGTTCGTCCGAATCTATCCAAACAGAACTGGTTGCTACACGCGACTCGCAACAAACAGTTTACGGTTATGGCAATTATTCCCCATCGCGCGACAGTCTTGATTTCACAATCAATGCAGATAAATTGCCGCTTACAGTGTTGCGCCCCGTTTTGGAGAACACCTTCGACGATGTACATGGCGAAGCGACAGGTGAGCTTAAAATCTACGGGAAACCGGAAAAAATCATGATGTGGGGTGATATTTATGGCGAAGATGCCGGACTCACACTGGGAGCATTACAAGTTGGCTATTCATTCAGCGACACAGTTAAATTCAGGGGCGACTCCCTTATTTTCGATCATGTCAACATAAAGGATATGGAAGGTAATCCCGGAATTTTCGATGGTTCCATCAGGCATGACAACTTTGGGAACATGGATTATAATATGACCCTGTCATCACGAAAGATACTCGCCCTCAACACAACAATCAGGGACAACGAACGATTCTACGGGAAAGCATACGGCGATGGCTTCCTGCAAATAACCGGACATGGGCAAAACGTTAGACTTGACGGAACAGCCAAAACACTTAGCGGTACCATTATCAATATTTCGCTTGATTATGAATCGGAAGCGCAGGTGTATGATTTTATCCAGTTCATCAATACAAAAGAAGATGAGGTTATCAAACCGGAACGACGCCTTCCGCAACAGAAATCGCAACTATTCATGAAATTCAACATTGATGCAACACCTGATGCCCGTTTCCAGCTAATATACAACTCACAGATCGGTGATCTGATAAAAGCCCAGGGTACGGGAAGCATGCAAATAGAAATTGATCCGGATTTCAATATCTCAATGTACGGCGACTATCGTGTCGAAAAAGGGGACTACCTGTTTACGTTGCAAAATGTCATCAACAAAAAATTCGAGATTGAACAGGGTGGTACAATCAACTGGAGCGGTGACCCCTACAATGCAGAAATAAACATCAATGCCATTTACAAGCTGAAAGCCTCGCTAAATGAGCTGTTCGCAAACAGCGTCGATAATATCGGCTACAACCAGCGCATCCCGGTATCCTGCAAAATTGCACTGACAGAAAACCTCAACAATCCGAAAATCGGGTTCAATATTGACTTCCCATCAACCGAGGAACGAATAAAAGACGAAGTAAAGCAGTTTTTCAACACCGAAGAAGATATGAACAAACAAATGCTTTCGCTGCTTGTTCTCGGACGTTTTTATACCCCGGAATACCAGCGCGGTTCATACGAAGCGTCAAATCCCAACCTGGTTGGAACAACGGCAAGCGAATTGTTCTCGAACCAACTGAGCAATTGGCTTTCGCAAATCAGCAATGATTTTGACATCGGTATCAATTACCGGCCGGGAGACCAAATCAGCAACGATGAAATTGAGTTGGCAATGAGTACCCAGATTTTTAATGACCGGGTAACATTGAACGGGAATATCGGCAACAACGGCCAAACCACAACGGCGAATAACAACAATATTGTTGGCGACTTCGACCTGAATGTAAAACTAACCAACAACGGAAAATTACAGTTTAAGGCATACAATCATTCCAATAACAATATCATCTATGAAACGTCGCCCTACACACAGGGGATTGGCCTAAGTTACCGGGAAAACTACGATTACTTTTCAGAGCTGTGGCAAAAGTTTGTAAACATTTTCAGAAAGAAAGAAGCCCGGAAATAGACAACCGGATTATTAAAAAATCCTTTTGTTTTCACATTTCATTTCATTCTTTTTCACCAATCCGGCTGAACTTATATCTTTGATACCTCAAAATTCAATATTTAACTAAATACCTAATACTATGTTCATATTAATGATTGTTGTGTTCGTGCTTGGGTACCTGGCTATTGCACTTGAACACCCAATAAAAGTTGATAAAGCTGCGTCAGCCTTGATTATTGGCACGCTATGCTGGGTTGTATACATTCTGGGAGGAGAACATATTTTAAGTCTTGGATTTAGCCCGGCCTGGAATGATTTCTCGCAATTGCACGGGCTGGGGCAAACTGCCGAAGCTATTCACGAATTTATCGTTGAATTTGAAATAATCCGCCATCTGGGTGAAATCGCTGAAATCCTGTTCTTTCTTCTTGGCGCCATGACTATTGTTGAGATGGTTGACCAACACGATGGATTTAAAGTAATTACCGACCGAATTAATACAACCAACAAAGTAAAGTTACTATGGATATTAAGCTTTCTGACATTTTTCATGTCGGCTTTGCTTGATAACCTGACCACGACCATTGTACTGGTAGCACTACTGCGCAAACTAATTGACGACAAACAAACACGCTGGTTCTTTGCCAGTATGGTTGTATTAGCGGCAAATGCAGGAGGCGCCTGGTCGCCCATTGGCGATGTGACCACGATCATGTTGTGGATTGGCGGACAAGTCACTGCCCTTCGGATCATTGAAGGTGTTTTCATACCAAGTATCGTTTGTATGGTTGTTCCGTTAGCGATACTGAGCTTCACCATGAAAGGAGAAGTTTCAAGACCTGAAACCGATGGCGACGACAATGGTCTGACCACATCTTTTGAACGGATTTTATTGCTTGTTATTGGTATTACAGGATTACTCTTTGTTCCTGTTTTCAAAACCCTAACCCACTTGCCTCCATATATGGGCATGTTGTTGTCGCTGGGTGTTATCTGGGTTGTATCTGAATACATTCATAAAGACAAGCCGGATGAAATTAAACACAAACTTCGTGTAACTGCTGTTTTACGCAAAGTTGATGTTCCAACAGTTTTGTTCTTCCTGGGAATTCTGTCAGCTGTGGCTTCGCTGCAATCTGCAGGGCACTTGAACCTGTTATCGCAATACCTAGACGAAAAGCTTGGCAACATTTACCTGATTGACCTGGCCATTGGTATTTTATCATCGGTGGTTGACAACGTTCCGCTGGTCGCCGGCGCCATGGGGATGTACCCAATCGCAGATGCCGGTGCAGCTGGTTATCTCCACAGTTTCATCCAGGATGGTGTGTTCTGGGAATTCCTGGCATACACAGCCGGTACAGGTGGTAGCATCCTGATCATCGGATCCGCAGCAGGTGTAGCTGCCATGGGTCTCGAGAAAATTGACTTTATCTGGTACCTGAAGAAAATCTCGCTATTGGCCCTGGTAGGTTATTTGGCTGGTGCCGCAGCGTATTATCTCATGTTTGGACTATAACCGTACTTGAAAATATTGCTTATTTTTGCGAGGTATAATAATTCTCATTGTACCTCGTTTTTTATGTGATCCTCAAATTAACAGTTCTATGCTAAATTACATTTTACTACAAGCAACAAATCCTGTAGCAGAAGGCACAGAGGCCTTGACCAACAACGTTGCCCAGGATGGTATTGTAACCCGGTTCTTTGACCTGGCCCTGAAAGGCGGTTGGATTATGATCCCAATTATTCTGCTGTCTTTTGTAGCAGTATTCATCTTCTTCGACAGGTACTTCGCTATAAAAAGAGCCGGAAAAGTTGACAAATCCCTTCTCGAAAAGGTTAAAGATTACATCATGAACGGGAAGATTGACTCGGCACTGGCACTGGCCCGTTCGCAAGACAACCCCACGTCGCGCATGATTGAAAAAGGGATTACCCGCATAGGCCGTCCAATGTCTGATGTAAACGCGGCAATTGAAATTGTAGGAAACCTTGAAATCTCTAAGCTTGAGAAAGGATTACCGGTACTGGCAAGCGTTGCCGGTGGCGCCCCAATGATCGGGTTCCTTGGTACGGTAATGGGGATGATCCAGGCATTCTACGACATGGCAAACGCAGGAAACAATATCGATGTCACCTTGCTTTCATCGGGTATTTACCAGGCTATGGTAACGACAGTTGCCGGGCTGATTGTTGGTATTGTGGCTTACTTCGCCTACAACATTCTGGTCTCAAATGTTGAAAAAGTGGTTTTCAAAATGGAAGCTGCCACTTCTGAATTCATGGACTTGCTGAATGAACCTGCAAAATAGAACCAATGGCATTAAAACGAAGAAATAAAGTTGACGCCAGTTTTAGCATGTCCTCCATGACGGACATCGTGTTTTTGCTGCTGATCTTTTTCATGGTCACATCGACCCTGATTGCACCAAACGCGCTGAAATTATTGCTTCCGCAAAGCAATAACCAAACCGCTGCAAAGCCAATAACCAGCATTTCAATCACTTCCGATTTGAAATACTACCTCAATGTTGATGGCCAATTAAAACGAGTGGCTTTTCACGAAATTGAACCGGCGCTGCAAAAAAGCATTGGCGACAACCCCGAAGCATTTATCGCGCTCCAC
>JBNKTK010000103.1:0-13211 GCA_050298035.1 Mangrovibacterium sp.
GAAGAAATTTGTTTGAAAGCGACTTTTGATTTGCTACTTGATCCTGGATGTTTGCTACTCGAAATTTCTTTGCGTGAAAATAAATAGGCACATAGAGCACAATCGGTGTTTCGTATCCAGAATCTAGCACAACTCTTCGGGTCGATTGAGATTATGGAAAAGACGCGGGTATTTTCTGATCAAGCCGGTGGCATCATAAAAACCAGTATTGATTTCATAAAGCATCTTCTGCATTTTAAAGTCCCCGGCCTGTAGCTTCTGTTCAAGCATTTCTGCCAGCGATTTACGATAGATGCCGGCCAGTGGCTCAATTCCGTCTACATGTTTCGGAATGACAGCATCAAACTCTTCTTTCATCAACAAAAGTTCGGTAAATAATTCAGGTTGTAAAAAGGGCGTATCGCAACTAACAACAATGTTCCAATCAAATTTAGTTTCACTTAAACTTGCCTGCAGACCCCCCAACGGGCCGCAATCCTGGTACACATCGGCGACCGTTTTCAACCCAAACTGCCCGTACCCAGACTGATTGGTACTGATGATGATTTCGGCACACAAGGGTTTCAGCAAATCAATGGCATATTCCACCAGAAGCTTCCCCTGGAATTCAATCAGCCCTTTATCTGCCCCCATCCGGGAACTTTTCCCTCCGGCCAGAATTATTCCCCCAATGTTGTTTTCCTGCTGTATCATATAAAATAGGCACAAGTTAGTCCGCTAAGTTGAAAAAAATTGAACGACTAAAAAAATATTCCCGTCACCAGTTACCTGCGAAAAAAGCAGCGTCTAAAGTAAAAAACGGAATATTATGAGGAAAGCAGAAAAAACACAAAATCAGGGAAACCTGATTGCATTTGCAATTGGGGTTATCCTGGCAGCAATATTAATCCTGATCTACTTACTTTAATCAGCAGGGAAAGGGAAAGGGTATAAAAAGAAAGCCGGCAGAATAACAGTCTCCGGCTTTTATCAGTTACAATCTGACACAGACAAGAGGGTACTGCGGCAATGCCCGGTAAATTGCTTTCGCATCTGCTTCGGAAACAACCAGGCGAATCTCGGGTTTGTAGACAGGTGTTTTAAACCGGATTGTTTCCCGAAGTTCATCTTTTACGGCATTGATATCCTGCCACAGCCAAAACCGTTGCCCGATCCACCAGTCAGAGCGTGAATAGCGGTCTGTTCCTTCAATCTTTAAAACAATGCCATTGTCCAGATTCAACATCCAGTGCACTGCTTCTGTTTTGACAGTATCGGACGGAGTGCCTGGCGGTGTTACTTCTGTCGAATCTTTAGGCGCTTTCTTTATTACGAGAGGTTCTTTCGGAATTGTTGACATCCCACTGATGGCCTGTGCCTGAACGCCAAACAAATGATGATAGGCTCCGGGACTAAGTTGACCAAAAATCCCGTCAATCCCAAAAGCAGTAATCTTTGAGGCCTTCAGCACCACTCCTTTCAGCTCAATCTGCAACAAACTGTCCTTCAAGTTGACAGCCATACTAATCGAGTCGGTTTTGGCGATCTGGAAACGGGTTTCGAGCCAGGTTTTTTCTTTGTAAAGCCCGAAGTAAGTCTCCTCAACGTTATCTGCAGGAATCCCTGATAACCGGACATCGACCTGACTGTTGATCTCCTCCATCTTCTTCCGGACTGACGTTACAGAAAGAACAGCATATTGAATGGCGATCACCAGTAACACAGAAGGTATCGCAAACTTCAAAAAGTTACGAACCGGATGAGATGGTTTTCTGCTTAGTTTTTGAATGTCCATATTATTAGTAGATAAAGACTTTTGCACCAATGGGCAGGGTTTTATATACTGTTTCCAAATCTTCGTCATTCATGCGGATACAGCCATGGGTTACCGGCTGTCCGAGAAAACGCTTATAAAGAGTCCCGTGAATTAAATAGCCTCCTCCCAGCGAAAGCGCATAGTCACCAAGAACGCCGTATTCGTACCGCGAAGGATCGTTTGCCGGAGGAATGGGCAGGCCTTCCTCAACAAAAGCCCAGTCGGGTTTGCGCCAAACCGGATCAGTAATTTTTCCTTTTATTGTAAAAACGCCTTTCGGTGTTTCAAAAACGTAGTTCTTTTCGTCGTTTACTTCCAGCTTTATATAGCTGCCGGTTGAGCACAATCCTTCCCTGATCAATTTCTTGTTCTGATACAAAAAGAAGGTATTGTCCGAAGTATTTACAACCAGGTAAACACCGCCCGGGGTCAGGCGGTCAATCTTTTTTTGCAACCGACCGATATCTGCCAGCAATTCTTTTTCAGATGGGGCATTTGATCCTTCATCCTGCCCAGCTTTCTCAACCATCCTAAACGCCAGGGGCGAGTTTTTCATCCAGGGGACAACCCGAAACACCCAAACATGAAAAAGAAGGACGGCCACAATCAGTATAATCCAGAAATAAACTACCCCAAAACGGTCAGGCTTTTTCCCGGATTCATTCTTTTCGTTTGTCAAATCTGCTTCTTGCCCGTTCATCAAATTAACAATCAATTTTTAAACACGATGTTCTAATAAATTTCGCTTAATGGTTTCAGCGAACCAACAATAATCACCTGCGTCCCAGGGGCCAGCAAGCGAAACAATTCATCCATATCACTGTTTCTGAGAGCCACACAACCATCAGTCCAGTCAACTCCTTTTCCACCAAGCCCATGAATCTCAATCAGTCCCCCAATGTCAGTCCGTGCCGGTAAGGTGCCGTTTTTCTTCTCGGCAGCAAATCGTTTTCGGTCTTCATCATTCGGATAGTTCAGCAGCAAAGCTTTGTGGAATTTTGTACGCGCCCCGTCTTTTTTCTGGGTGATTTGGTACACGCCTTCGGGAGTTGCTTTGTCACCTTTCCGGCGTTTATCGCCCATCCAGTTCATGCCCAGTTCCACGTCGTACTGCCGGATCTGCTTTCCACTCTGATAGACAAAACATTTATGGGCATATTTATCAATCAGCAACACTTTTTTTCCTCCTTTTGAATACCGCACAGCATTGTTACCCAATTTCTTCCAGTGCTGGTAATTCGAGAACCACGAGTGAAGTATTTTCTCTGCCCGGTCATTTGAGCTTTTTACCAGTTCCGTAGCAGTCTGAAGATGCGCTTTAGCCTCGTTATACCGGCCACTATCAAAAGCAAATTTTGCTTCATCCAGTTTCATCTTGCCTTTATTGTGGGCACTGATTACCGAAGCAGGCAACGGCATTTTTTTATAAACGCGCTCGTACAAACCAACTTTCGGCTCAAGATCGGCAATCCCTCTTTTTACAAGAAGATTCGTGTTTTTTGCCTGACTGACAGATTTCGTCTCTGCTTCATGCGCCTTCAGGATAACCTGCTCGGTGAACCCAACGACCGGATCGTAATCCCGGCTTAAGAAAAACCGTTCGTTTTGCACGGCCCAGTTCACCATGGCCGAGTCATACAGTTGCTGTGCTTGCCGGTACTCGGTTTTTGCATAAACGTCTGCCCCTGCTTTTTGAGCGCTGTTCAATGCTTCGCGTGCAAGTTTTAACTCATTCCGGGGTGGTTGGGGAGCTAAGAGAACAAGCACTCCCGCGGTGACAAGCAGAACAACCAACACGCCAACAATCAACAAAATCTGCTTTCGTCTTTTCTTACCCATCTTTCAGGCACATTACAAAAAATCCCCGGAGAGAGAACTCCGGGGAGATCATTTTTGGTTATAGCTTATGTATGTATCTTATCTTTTTTTGCTTTTAGCATACTTTGCAATCACTTCACTCAATTCGGTGTTAATTGCAACAGCTTTTTCATTGGCAGCTTTCACTTTATCCAAAGCAGGGATCAAGTTATCTTCACCAACCAATGTGTCAACTTCAACTAAAGAAGACTCGATCAAGCTAATATCGCTTTTGATGGCTTCGAGGGCAGCAGCACCTTCTTTGCCTTTAGGGGCTTGAGCCACCAATTCGTTGTTTTGAGCAACAAGAGCAGCTACTTCAGCCTTCAGGCTTTCGATTTCTTGTTTCACTTCTTCTTTACGGACTTCAGCTTTTGTTTTAGTTTCACCAGCCATTGTCGTTACAACAGCCAATTGTTCTTGCACTTTGCTGAAATTTTTGAAAAGTTTTGCATTTTGTGCTTCAACGTTTTCATTAACAGCTCTCATTGAATCCTGAAGAGCAGCAAAGTCTTCAGCAACATAAACATCTGCACCTACAGCTTTAGCGGCTTCAATAGCTGCATTTGCTGCATCAATTTCAGCTTGAGGAACTTTTCCACAGCTACTAAACAAGACAGCAATCATTAAAGCTGTCACTACAAGCATCAAACTTTTTTTCATCTTAACCTAGTAAAATTTGTTTTTTTGTTTTTGATCAAATTCCAATGCCAATGATTATTTTCGTTTTTGTGATTTCTATCATGGTTGAAATTCTCAATTTAGACGGTGGAATAGTTTGAAGTAACGCGGGAACGAAAAAAAATTATTCTTCCCATGAAATTTGCAGCACAAAAAAATGGACATGCAGCCTAAAAACCTGAAAGACGCCAGCGACGAAGAGCTTATTCGATTGATTACAAAGGAGAATAGAACAGAGCTGTTTGAATTGCTGTACAAGCGTTATTACCTGAAAGTGGTGGATAAATGCTTTAGCTTTATCAAAGACCGCAACCAGGCTGAGGACTTTGCGAATGACATTCTATCGAAAGCCTACGAAAAACTGCCCGGATTTAAGGGGAATTCGTCTTTTTCGTCGTGGCTGTATGCCATAACCTACAATTATTCAATTGACTACCTTCGGTTAAAAAAGAAATTACACTACCCGGACTGGAACAGTCAAAACGAGATACCCGATATTATTGATGAATCGGAAACTGAGCTCCCGGATTTGAGCTATGACAACCTGATGAAAATACTTGAAATGATCCACCCCGAAGAAAAAGTGTTGCTGCTGATGAAGTACCAGGACAACCTTTCGGGAAAACAAATTGCCCAAACATTGCGGATTAGCGAGGATGCTGTAAAAATGCGCCTTAAGCGGGCACGTACCAGGGTCGTTTACCTCTTTAACAAACTTTATCAAAAAGAGTTATAACAATTGAGGTTACTATTTTAATCTTCAACGTCAACATGAAAAACAATAAAGACAGAAAAACAGAAATATGGACATGAAATCTTTCTTCAATAAAATACTTAGCGGGAACACTAATACTGTAACACCTACCGCTGTTATCGATTCCTTTAACAAGGAATTTGACAACCCAATTAACCCGGAATGGACAAAAACCGGCGACCAGTACGAGGCCGTTTTCTATACGGACGAACTGGAGCATATTGTCAGGTACAAAGCCAACGGGGAACGAATCAGTTTAAAAACCAATTTACCACTGGAATCTGTTCCTGTCCCGATCAGGAGTGCGGCCCTCAACCATGGCGAGTTGATGAATGCGATTGAAATTATCACGACAAATACCTGCAAATACGAACTAATTGTCAGGGATAAAGAATTGAAAAGATATTTTATGCTTGTGAGTTCTGCAGGCGAAGTAATTGAGAAAGAAAAACTTTAGAATTGCAATAAAAAAATTGCACACGATCTTCAAAAAATGCTTGGAGTGGTTTCAAATAAAATGCTATATTTGCACCCGCAAGCAAAACGGTGGTTGTAGCTCAGTTGGTTAGAGCGTCGGATTGTGGTTCCGAAGGTCGCCGGTTCGAGACCGGTCTCCCACCCTAAAAACAAAAAGGACGTCATTTCTGGCGTCCTTTTTTATTTTATGCAGTTACTTCTCAAAACCGATAATTTATCCCGGTATAAATCCCAAATGAATAAGGTTTAAACGAAACGGACGGGTTGCCGTTCAACGAGCCCAGGTAGTATTTTATTTGCGGCTCAAAACGAATCTGAATCTTGTCAGAAAGTGAGTAGGCCAACCCAACCCCAATACTGGTGGAATAGCTTACCCGGTTCATGTCCTTGGTATACCCCACCCGGTTACGACCATCGCTGTTTTGCATGTAAGTATCATTTCCGACAAGAAAACCGGTATTTAGCCCGCCCAGAAGCTGTACGCCCCAATCAGCATCAAGCAACTGGTAACGAACAATCAGCGGAATCTCGATATATTCAAAATGCTGTTCAAAATCAGCGCTCTTCATCGTGACTTCGTTTTTCTCCGATATTGATTCTATCGAACTGGCCAACAAGACATTATTCGGCAAATTATCGATTTCGACTACCCCTGCCGAAGCATTCATCATCATGCCGCTGACATCGACCTCTACAGCTGTGTTGAAATAATCGTAATCAGCACCTACAGCATCATAAGCCAACTCCCTCTTCCCTCGTAGTGAATTATTTGAGGATTGCCCCAACTGACTGTAATAAACACCACTCTGCACACTCCATTTGCTGCCGGCCTTATACTCCACTGTCAGCCCTCCGCCCATCTGAAGTTCATCTTTACTCAGGCTTCGGGTCATATTGCTGGCATATTCTGTATCGTGCGATGTTTGATTGACAGAATATGAAGGGGACACCACTGCCCCGAGGCTCCATGATTTTTCCGATTTTGTTCTTGCCTCCTCCGCCAACTGTTTTCTGTTCATTTCCAGTATCGCCCGGTCTGCTTCTGACAGTACTTCTGTTTCTGAAATGACTGCAGCTAATTCAGATTCCAAATTCCCGTCATCCGGATTATCAAGTTCTACTCCACGATAGGCCAACAAGGTTAAGCTTTCTCTTTCGGTGAATTCAATTTCTTCAGTGTGTTCATCTTTCCGGACAGGTACGAATTCTTCCCGAGATGATATTTGAGATTGTACAGCTTGTATTTTTCGCCCCCTTTCTTGTATTTCAGCAATAGGCTCAGTTTCATGCAATGGTTCAGCAGCAGATTGGGCGGTTTGTTCCTCAACGTTGTCATGCCCGGTTTCAACCAACGGGACATTAACATTGCGATGCGTATCCTGCAATTCCCAGCCGATCAGAAATGCAAGCAAAACGGCAGCTGCAATACCGGAAACTTTCCAGTAAAGAAGCATGCGCTTTCTTTTTCCTGCTTGCTGTTTCTCCCTGATTTTGTCCCACACATGCGAAGGAGGTGGTTGTGTGTGGCCATCTAGCTTAGACCGAAACAGTTCATCTAATATGTTATCATTTTTAATCATGCAGAATAATTATTCTCCGATTCTTCAAAGTTCTTTGCCACCTTCTTTTTTAAAATCATCCGGGCACGCGCCAGGTTCGATTTAGAGGTTCCTTCCGAAATTTTCATTTCATCGGCAATTTCCTTATGGTTCATTCCTTCAAAAACATACAGGTTGAATACCATCCGGTAGCGGGGAGGCAGTTCCTGTATTAACTTCAGCAGATCGTTGGCCGATATCCCGGCAATAATTTCATCATTAAAATCAGGCATCTCATACGCGGAAATATCTTCAACCGGGTGCAACAAATACTGTTTCCGGTATTTCTCAAGCGAGATATTCACCATAATCCGCCTGACCCATCCTTCAAAGGAACCCTCGTTCCTGAATGTTCCAATCTTTTCAAAGACCTTTAAAAACCCCTCCTGCAAGTTATCCTCTGCTTCGGCTTCGTCCTTCGAATAGCGCAAGCACACCCCATACATTTTGGGTGCAAACAACTGGTAAAGGCGGGCCTGCGCCTTTGATTTGCCAGCAGTACAATCTTTTACTATTTGACTGAGGTCCTCCAAAGGTTATCAATTGGTTAAGATCAAAATTAAAGAAATATGCCATACCGCGGTCAATTTCTTTGTTCCGAATAGCAGATGGATGGGTTTTACAAATGGTTGCGTGAGCAATAGCCAAAAAAAATTTATTTTTTTCTTCCGGATGACGCAACCCAAGCCACAAGAGACCATCTAACTAACACAGGCCTGAGAACAACAGGATAAATAGATGCCAACCGGAAAATGATCATCTGAACATTTTCCGGTTGCAATTTCGTAAAAAGTTAAAACCTAATAATTTCAAGAGATGAAGACGATCGCCAGGCTTCTTTTTGCAGCACTGCTGCTTGTAACAACAAACTCGTGTAAAGACGAAATAATTGATCCGCCACCAACCGACATTGACGTGGATTTAAAATCTGCTGAAATTATTGAGGCAGACAACCTGTTTGGGCTGGAGCTCTTCAATTTAATCGTTGAAGAAGAAACACAAAAGCCAAATTTGATGATTTCGCCCATGAGTGTTTCTATTGCACTGGCCATGGCTTACAATGGAGCTGATGGGGAAACAAAAACCCAAATGGAAGAGATGCTGCACAAACAAGGTTTAACCGCTGAGGAGATTAATGCCTCATACAAGAAACTGGTTGATGCTCTTGACAGCCATGACCCCCGGGTTGAGCTGTCGATTGCGAACTCCATTTTTTACAACAACCATTATGTGCTAAAGAGTGAATTTCTTCAAACAAACCAATCGTTTTACGATGCAGAAGTAAACGCGCTCGACTTTTCAAACTCGGCAGCAACACTGCAAACAATCAACAATTGGGTAAAATCGGCTACTCACAACAAAATTGACAAGATTCTGGAGGAATTGTCCCCCAATGATGTGCTTTACCTCATCAACGCAATCTACTTCAACGGTAAATGGACTTACCAGTTCGAGAAAAAAAATACGCATGACAGGAATTTTACCACTGCTGACGGAAGCGTTGTGCAAGTTCCAACCATGACGATCAAAGAAGACTTCAATTATACCGCAACCGATGAGTTTGAGTTATTGGAAATGCCTTACGGTGGAGGTAAATATTCCATGATGGTTTTCCTGCCCCAGGATGGCTACGATACGGATGACGTGATAAACGCGTTAACACCTGATGCCATTGGAAACTGGATTGACCAAATGACCAAGCAGACGAAAACGGTGTACATGCCCAAATTCGAATATGCCTACGACAACGAACTTGTTGAAAACCTGAAGGCACTGGGCATGATTGACGCATTCTCGGATACTGATGCTGACTTCTCCGGCATATCAGACGTCTACCTCTACATTTCGAAAGTGAAGCACAAATCATATATACGAGTTGACGAACAAGGGACAGAAGCAGCTGCAGTGACCAGTATCGGATTTGAAACGACATCCGTGGGACCGTCACCTGTATTTTCTGTCGATCACCCATTTATCTTTTCAATTTACGAGAAGGATACAAAAGCTATTTTATTTATCGGAAAAGTAACCAATCCAAATGAAGACAATGAATAGGACATATTTCATGGTAGCCGCATTGCTGGCTGTAGTTTTCTCATTCGCCTCCTGCAAGGAAGATGAGGATGGAACAAACATTAGTAATAAGGAAGTAGTTTTCCAGGTCGAATACATCAACCACGCCTGGGGGTACCAGCATCATGGCATGCTGGTTAACTCTTACGGAAATGTTTACCGGTATAATAATCCGGAGAAATGGCACTTTGCAGACAACAACCAGCTGGCAGCCGACAGCCTGGCAAAATATTTTCAGTATGCAACATTTGTTGATGGCGCTTCTGTTGACAAAACCGAGCTGGATAAGATGAAAAAACTTGCCATCTCGGCCTCTTCCGGGACATTATCAGATCCTGAAAATCAAATGGCCGATGCCGGCACAACCAGTTACCAGGTTTACATTTACGACGGGCAAAAGCGGACATGGAAACTATACCTGATGCAAACCGAAGGCGATTTCTATATTGAAAACTCAAGCCCGGCAGCTGCAATAATTGTTGACTGGCTTAAAGAATTGAGAGAAAATCTTCCGGCAAATTAATGACTAGTTCTAATAAAAGCGCAAAAGGCTGTCCGCACATTGGGGACAGCCTTTTCCTATTGCGTAATATCTTGATTTCTATTTAAACAAATGATAAGTTACACCGATTGAAAATGCCAGATTTGTCTTATCGTAAATTTCCTTGTAGGCAACCTCTTGATGGGTACCTTCCCTGAAATCGCCCTGGTAACTTGTGAACAAGCCTCCCAGGTCAAGGTCAAACCGGTCGTTTACATTGAACTGAACACCAAAGCCAACCGAGTTAGAACTTAAGCTATAACTAATATCAGTCTGATAGCCTCGCCCGACCCCTGTTTTTGAGCGCATGTAGCCGGCACTGATCGCAGTGGCATCGGTAATATGATATTCCATCCCTAAAGCCAATTCATAAAGGTTATCTTCAACTTCTTTTTCCTTGCCATCCCAGTCAGCACCTTTATCAAAGTAGTTTGTCCACGAGCCTGAAACTTTCAGGTTATCAAACAACATGTAATCAACACCGGCAGTAAGAATGGCAGGAAGGTCATTTCTAAATGTTTCTCCATCCGGAAATTTTCCGGTACCATCAACAGTTGTCTCATTCGTCATTTCCAGCTTTGTTGGGAATTCATATTTCATCCCAATATTCAATTCGTCAACCGGACTGATGTCCAATCCCAGAATTGGGGTATAACCTGTTCCTTTTTGTTTGACATCAACCTCTTTATCAGCAGTAATTGCCGCATAGCTGGTCTGGCCCAATGCTGTAAAAAATGTGGTTGCAGGTATAAATCCACCTCCAGGGTTAATTACAGGATGTTGAGGATTGATTAGAACATTGCGAATGTGCCCTTCATATTTATTTACAGCGTCCAGCATCCTGATTCCAGCCGAAGCACTGATCACATCGTTGATCTCATAAGAAGCGCCAACCTGAAATCCCAGGAACACAGAATATCCTTTAAAATAAAGATCGGCTGAATAATTTGACGTTGGGATTCCCAAACCGGAAATAAGGACAGGCAATGTTGAAAAAGGCATCTCGAAAGAAGGGAGACCATTGTCATACTCTGCCGTACCGCCGCCGGAATTTACACCAAATCCAAAAGATAAAGCCAGTTTATCTTTTTTATAAACCGCAAAACCTGACGGAAAAACCGGAACTGTCACCCCACCTTCGTAGGTTTCGCTGTTGAGCAAAGGGTAATAGTTTGTTATTGTCTTTGTTTGAAAAATACTTTGGTTATTCAACGAAAAGTGAAAACCGTTTTCAAGTTTCACCAAACCTGCAGGATTGTAATAAACGGCATCAGTTTGTACCGAGGCATTTCGGGATAGCATCCGGATGTACTGGGCACTCTGGTTTCCGTTAGTCAATATACCTCCTGCAAAACTCAACTGTACTGCAAAAATTGACAGCAAAGACATTAGATTAATTTTCTTCATAAGATCAAAAGTTAGTTATGTCCGACAAAAATAATTTTTTTAGTGTTTGAACAAAACAATCCACCTGGGAATCAACAGATTAAGAAAAATAAAACAATTCAGTCATATTTTCCATTTTCAAACAAACCGCTGATTATAACCGAATGGTAGTCCTTTCCAATAACAATGTCCCGATTGGGTAACATCAAAATGAAAGAGCCCGCACTCCGCGGGCTCCCCAACTATAAAAATAATGTGTTACAAGTGGATTACTTCATCGTAAGCAGCGGCGGCAGCTTCCATAATCGCCTCGCTCATTGTTGGATGTGGATGGATCGACTTGATCAGCTCATGTCCGGTGATTTCAAGACGTTTTGCGACGACCAGTTCTGCGATCATCTCGGTAACATTTCCACCGATCATGTGCGCACCAAGCAATTCGCCGTATTTTGAGTCGAAAATAAGTTTCACGAAACCATCTTTTTGACCGGCAGCACTGGCTTTACCACTCGCCGAGTACGGGAACTTACCAACTTTAATGTCATATCCGGCTTCTTTGGCTTGTTTCTCAGTCATACCAACCGATGAAACTTCGGGGTTGGTGTAGGTACAGCCGGGGATGTTACTGTAATCAACAGGGTGCGGATTAAGCCCGGCAATTTTTTCAACACAGGTTATTCCTTCAGCCGAAGCAACATGAGCCAAGGCCGGACCATGAACGATGTCGCCAATTGCATACACACCTTCAACATTAGTCCGGTAGTAATCATCTACTTTGATTTTACCTTTCTCAACATCAACACCGAGTTCTTCCAGTCCAATACCGTCAATATTGGGTGCGATACCAACTGCAGACAGAACGACTTCGGCTTCGACCAATTCTTCGCCTTTTTTGGTTTTGATTGTCACTTTGCAGACATCACCCGAAGCATCGACCGACTCAACAGAAGCATTGGTAAGCACCTTCATTTTCATTTTTTTGAATGAGCGCTCCAATGTTTTTGAAACTTCTTCGTCCTCGTTAGGCACCACATTGGGCAGGAATTCAACCAAAGTCACATCGGTACCAATTGATTGATAGAAATAGGCAAACTCGCTGCCAATAGCGCCGGAACCAACAACAACCATTGACTTTGGCTGTTTGGGCAACGTCATTGCCTGACGGTAACCAATCACCTTCACGCCATCCTGTTTCAAATTCGGCAATTCGCGTGAACGTGCGCCGGTTGCCAGAATGATGTGTTTTGCATTGACGGTCGTCTTTTTGCCATCAGTTCCGGTAACTTCAACTGTTCCTTTGCCAACCAACTTTCCAAAGCCGTTTACAACTTCAATTTTATTTTTCTTAAAAAGAAACTGGATTCCTTTGCTCATACCATCGGCAACTCCGCGGCTACGCTTTACCATGGCCTCAAAGTCCGGTTTAACTTCACCGGTAATCAAAACACCATATTCTTCGGCATGTTTGGCATATTCGTATGCCTGGGCACTTTTCAGCAATGATTTGGTTGGGATACATCCCCAATTCAAACAGATGCCACCAAGGTTTTCTTTTTCAACGACGCCGACTTTCATGCCTAACTGGGCTGCCCGAATTGCGGCAACATATCCGCCCGGACCACTCCCTATAACTAACAAATCGTAATTCATAATTATTTGGAACTTTATTTTTTTATGCGATTAAAAACAAAACAGTTCAGCCCACAAAAAGTTTTGAAAAACCGAAATGCCCAATCTCCAATCTTATAAAGATAAAATATCACGCCCCTCTAAAAACTTCAAGATGCAAAAAAAAGACCGGCGTAAAACCGGTCCTTGTAATATTTCTTAAGGCATCAATTCTTTGAGCTTTTCTGTCAGGTCAGCTCCCCGCAGGTCCTTTGCAATTATCTTTCCGTCTTTGTCTAGCAAAATGGAATGAGGAATCGAATTCACAGCATACATTCGAGCAACCTCATTTTGCCAGAATTTTAAATCGGATACATGATGCCATGTGAGTTTGTCTTCGTCAATGGCTTTTACCCAGGCATCTTTATCGCGGTCGAGCGA
>JBNKTK010000104.1:0-13138 GCA_050298035.1 Mangrovibacterium sp.
TTGTTACCAATTTTAAATTTCGTCAGGTACTCGTTCGGTTTCTTGCCATCGTAGCTTACACCGTCGATAAAGTCAGCCGTTGCGGGTTTGAATCCGTCGGTTTCGGGAAGATCGGAAGCCGGGATTTTACCTTCTTCAACCAAGAGTTTTGCAGCTTTCACCCAGATATCGGGACGATATACTTTTTTAGCTGTTTCCAGGTACCAATCATCTGTTTTGGCTTCCGGAATCTGGCCCCAGCGCCGCATTTGTGTCAGGAACCAAACGGCATCCGAATAGTAGGGGTAAGTCGCATTGTAGCGGTAGAACACGTTGAAGTCGGGCAGTGAGCGTTTGTCGCCTTTTTCAAATTCAAAGGTTCCGGTCATCGAGTTGGCAATCACAATCGAGTCGGCACCTACATAAGCAGATTTCGACAAAATGCCTACTGCTTTCGGACGGTTGTTCGGGGCGTCGAGCCATTTGCCTGCACGAATCAAGGCCTTGGTAATGGCAACTGCCGTGTTCGGGTTCTCGTCGATGAATTTTTGGGTCATCACAAACACTTTCTCCGGATTGTTTTTCCAGATTTCGTAGTTGGTAACTACCGGAACGCCAATTTGCTTGAATACAGCTTGCTGGTTCCAGGGTTCACCCACGCAGTAACCGTAAATGGTTCCGGCTTCCAGTGTGGCAGGCATTTGCGGCGGTGGAGTTACCGACAGCAACACATCGGCGTCAACCTGTCCCTGGATGTTATCGGCCGTATACATGCCCGGGTTAATTCCGGCTGCTGCCAGCCAGTAGCGAATTTCGTAGTTGTGGGTCGAAACCGGGAAAACCATTCCCATTTTAAAGGGGTTTCCGTTGGCTTTGTACTCGGCAATTACCGGTTTCAGCGCGTCGGCCTTAATCGGGTGCACCGGTTTGCCATCGGGGCCTGTGGGCACATTGGCTTTCATTTTCTCCCAAATCGCGTTCGATACCGTGATGGCGTTACCATTCAGGTCCATCGAGAAAGGAGTAACCAAGCTGGCCTGGCGACCGAAGCCGGCGTTAGCTGCAATGGGCTGGCCCGCCAGCATATGCGAACCGTCCAGCTGGCCGTCGATAACGCGGTCAAGCACGTTTTTCCAGTTCGACTGTGCTTCAATGGTTACAAACAGGCCTTCGTCTTCGAAATAGCCCATTTCCTTAGCGATTGCAAGCGGAGCCATGTCGGTCAGCTTAATAAAGCCGAAGGTCAGCTGTGGTTTTTCAATCAGCAGGGCCGATTTGGTTTCAGCCTCGGTGGTGCTTTTGCTTCCGGAACTGCCGCACGACTGCAGCAGCAAAGCTGTGGCCAGTGCCAGCGCCGGAATTTGGAGTTGTTTCAGTTTAAACATGATATGGTGTTTTAAATTTTGTTGAGAGTTGAGAATGTTGAGTCGTTGTCGCGAAGGGCAAATTTACTTGTAGCTTGCAGCTAACGACTTGCAGCTTCTTCTACAAAAACTTCGGGTTGAATGCGACCATCAGCCAGCCCCAGCATTGCATACCGTCGAGTTTAGCATCGGGGTTGCCCAGTTTCAACTGTTTCATGGTGTCCGAGATGCCGAACATTTGCGAGTAACCGGCGCTCAGGCTAACACCTTTAGTCAGGGTGCGGCTGTAAACAAGATCCAGTTCGGTACCTAAATAACCTTTGAAGCTTTCTCCGCTGGTTGCATTGGTGCGGGCTTCGGGCGAAGAAAAGTAGTGCAGGTTTCCTTGCAGTTTCGCTTTTTCGCTCAGTTTGAATGATGTTTGCAGGTACAGGTCAATCAAACCGGCACTTTTGGCATCAACACCGCCGTGGCCGTTACCCACATAGAAGTAATCCATGAAACCGTAGAATTTATGGTTGGTTCCGTATTTCGGAGCCCATCCTTCAACTTTACCGCTGGTTGTTTCGTCGTCACCGCTCAGGTAGTCGAAGCCCAAAAGGGGAGCGCCTTTTACACCGGCAAGCTGCACGTAGGCGTTGGCCATGAAACCGCTCAGGTCAATTGAAGTGTAGCTGCCGTTTGATTCGGTTTTTCCGGCAGAACCTCCCGTAAAGAAGAACTGTCCGCCAAATTTCACTTTCGATACACTAAAGTTCGGGGTAAAACCAAAGGTGAAGTTGTTGTAGTTTTCGCCCGATGTGGCGTCTACATCATAAACCTCGTCAAGCAGCATAAAGGCGAAATCGCTCGATTTGGCAGTCTTTTTATAATAGGCCATTGCCTGAGCTTTTGGTAAACCGAGGTTGAAAATCCGGTTGTTGGCTCCTGCGCCGGTTGTAATTACATAGGCGTTGCCTGTTAGTTTGGCCGGTTCTGCCGCACCGTCGCCGTAACCTGGCTGGTTCCAGGCAGCCATCAGGTCAAATTGGTTGCCTTTTTCATCTTTGTACAGGTAGCGAACGGCATCCAGCGAACGTCCCTGTGCGGCCCAGTCCAAACTTCCGAAGAAACGGTGGCCGTCGTAAATTACTTCCTGGCGACCGATACGGAAAGTTGATTTATCAGAGGCATAATAGTCAGCGTAAGCTTCGTGTACGCTCAGCAACTGGTCTGACTTGTTAATCTGCCCGGTTTCGCCCCAGATGCGAACATCCTGGATTGAAAATTTGAAGGCATACTTTTCAGCTTTGAAAGCGGCATTCAAACGAGTGCGTTGTTCGGTGAACACGGCCGGTTCATCGCCGGGAAGGATTGGTTTTTTAAAACCATTGCGGAGTTCTGTACGCGGACGAATTTGTCCGTCGAGACTGAATTGCGCGTAGCTTGCACTGGCTGCAAATACGGTAAGAAGAATCAATGCTAACTTTTTCATACTTATCTATCAGTTTTGGTTGTGTATTTCATCAGAAAATAATTTGTCTTTTAAAGGCCTGATGGAACTCACATCTTGGCGACCTTATTTCTATCCTGTTGGTGTCGGAGGTCCTATGTGAGTTTCTATACATCAAAACTATGTGTTGAAAAACATGAAAAATATGGGATATGCAAGTATTAAACAGTCTTTTAGGCAGTATAAAACAGACTATATGATATGAAAAAACCTGCTAAAAAGCAGGTTTAAAATATTAATTCGTTTTACAACAGTTATTTACGAAATTAGCTCTGAATGAAATAGTGATGCTCTGCAATCTCTTTTTTTAGGATATCGACATCCGGAACTCCGATTTTTTTGCCTGATAATGTGATTAAGTTTTCTTTGTTCAGGCCGGAAAGGACGCGTATAACCTGTTCTTCTGTGGTGCCTGCAAAGTCGGCAATTTCTTTTCGGCTTAAGCCAAGGTTGATGAAGTTTTTCTTCTGTCCAAATTTTCGGCTAATATATAATAGCGCATCAATCACCTTCTCGCGAACAGTCATGTGGGCAAATTTGCGAACCTTTGTTTCGCTGCGGTGCAGTTCTTCGGCATAAAACGAAATAAAATCATAAGACAGTTTTGGCAAATTCAACAGCATTTCTTTCATCACTTCCATCGGGAAATTGCACACAATCGTGTCTTCAAGCGCCGAAGCGCCTATCGGGTAATATTGATGTGTACTGAAACCGCGTTGGCCGAGCATTTCACCTTCTTTTGCAAATCGGAGAATTTGTTCCCGTCCGGCAATTCCGGTTGTAAGCACCTTTACGCGGCCTTTATAAACAAAGTACAGGCCGTGAATAGGCGAACCTTCGATGATGATGCTTTGTCCTTTCCGCGCAGGAATTGAAATCTTGCGTGTCAGGTAGCTTTCCACACCCGGGTCGGTACTGTGTTTTTTGATGAGACAGTCGGTGTTGTCGCAGCTGAGGCAATCAATACGGTGTTTAATCATGAGGTACTTTATTTCCTGTGTTTAATTAAAAGGGCAGGTTTGGTCGAATTTATTTCAGGCTGAATAGCCGGGAGAGAGCAGGGGATCGGTTCAAATGGGTTCGGCATACTTGCCAATAAACAGAATGGCTGGGGTCAGCGGTTTCTTTTCCATCAGGATTTGTTCAACAGTGGCGATGGTACAGCTTAGTAAAGCTTGTTCAGGCTGCGATACCTGGCTCATCACCTGTACGGGCATATCGGGCGAAACACCGGCATCGAGTGCCTGTTGAGCCAGGAGACCGATGTTTTGAAGTCCCATGTAAACTGAAACGGTTCCGCCACCTTTCAACACGTGAATCACACTGTCAATATTGGTGAGCGAGTCGTCGGAACGATGCCCGGTGTAAAACAGTATCATCGGACTTTTGTGACGCTCGGTCAGCGGAACTTCCAGTAAGCCCGAACCGGCAACACCAGCCGTTATCCCGGGAATGACTTCGTAAGTCAAACCTTTCGATTTACAAAAACGAATTTCTTCGGCTCCGCGGCCAAATATCATCGGGTCGCCGGCTTTTAAACGAACGACTTTTTTCCCCTCCGAGGCCAGTTCTGCCATTTTCTCGTGGATAGCGTCTTGACGCTCCTGTTGGTTTTGTCCGTCGCCCTGGAACTTACCCGCATAGATTAATTCAGCATCCTTGCGGACAAGTTTCAGTAGCTCGAATCCGTGCAGGGCATCGTACAACACGGCGTCCGCTTCGCTCAGGCGACGATGTGCCTTAACGGTCAGCAGTTCCGGGTCGCCGGGGCCTGCGCCAACAATCGATATCAGGTGAGGTTTTGTCATGCTCTTGCAATTCTTTTACTGTAAAGTTTGAATCGAACAGTTTTTAGTTCATTTTAAATAGCCAAACTTACTATTGTCCTATCGGACGGATTTTACTTTTTGTCTTGACACAAAAAGTAAACAAAAAAGTCAAGGCTTATTTTAATCTTCAATCTTCATTCTCCTGAAAGCTAAGTTCAAACGGGTGATTTCGCCCTTTCGGTCGAACTTCCCGTTTTCTCTAAGCTTTCAGTTCGATTCCGATTTCGATAAAAATAGGCCGGCGGTTATGACTAAAGACAGTGGTCAATTACTTATGCCTCTAGCCTTCAGTTCTTTCACTTTTGCCGTTTGCCTTTCCACTTTTGCCTTGTATTCAATCTTCGCCCTTTTTACTGAAATCGAGAATCTCCTCGATGTGCTGGTCCAGGTAGTCACGCAGGTGATTGCGCAGCTTGATGGACTTGTATACATCAACGCCATTGGATGCAACGGCCACCGTCATGTTTTTGTACTGGTACACGGCCGGCGACACGTACTGGCACATTTTGGGCTTGTCGTGAATGTTGCAAAGTACCCTTTTCGCGTTGGCATCGCGGCGAATCCGGCAATCCAGTTCCGAATTGTTGGAACAACTGTACACCATGATATATCCATCCAAATCGTCGGCTTCGTAAGCTTTTTGCTTGTAGGGCCAGCCGCTGTTGCGAATTTCTTCGCAGACTTCCAGCGCCACAAACTCCACATCGGCCTCGAAGCGTTTAAGGATCAGCGCTTTTTTATAAGCACTTTCGCCAGCCCCGATGATGAGGATTTTCTCATTTGTAATGTCAAGCGATATGGGTAAATATTTACGTTGCATGGTTCATTATTTTTTCAGCCTTGGGCGGCAAGATAGTTGAAATTGAAGACTGTTGAAAGTCGTGGAATGCAGTTGAAAACGGTTGAATGCAGTTGAAAACAGTTGAATGAGTTGAATACGATTGTTTTCTATAGCTTTCAATTGTATTCTTTTCATCCCATCGTCTTCCATTGTATTCTATCGCATTCTATTGCTTTCATTTAATCTTCAATCCCAATATACACAAAGCCGTCTTCCACTTTTACGGGATATGTCTTCAGTTGATAACCTTCGTCGGTTAAACATTTGCCGTCTTCGAGCGAAAAGCTTTTCTTGTGGAACGGACAGGCTACTTTCGGATGTCCGTCGGTGTCGCCTGTCAACCCGCGCGAAATGGCCATTTCACCTTTATGCGGACAACGGTTTTGGGTGGCATACCAGCGTCCTTCGTTGGTAAAGTTGAAGACTGCGATTTGCTCGCCATTGAGCAGCACAGCGGCTCCGCCATTTTGCGGAAAGTCTTCAACGGCCGCTGTCTTTATCCATTCTTTTACTGTTGTTATCACTTGTGCTTCCATAGTTGTTATGCTTTAGCGGGCATTTTTTGACCACGCATTGGGGTGAATTTGATATTGTCGTCGGTTTTGTCGCTGTTTACAAAGTGGCGGAATTTCTTGCGCATTTCCGGATTACGAACAACAGCGGCCCATTCGCACTCGTAATGCGAAATCAGTTCCTGCATTTCCTGCTCCAGCTTTTCACCGATTCCGAGCGAATCTTTCACAATCACATTTTTCAGGTAGCCCAGACCTCCTTCCAGTTCCGACAGCCATTTCGCCGTCCGTGTCAGCGGGCCGGCAGTTTTGATGTAAAACATCAGAAAACGGTCGAGGTATTTGATGCAGGTTTCCCGGTCGAGGTCGGATGCCAGCAGGTCGGCGTGCCGCGGGTTGGCGCCGCCATTACCGCAGACAAACAAGTTCCAGCCCTTGTCGGTGGCAATAATTCCGAAGTCTTTTCCGCGGGCCTCGGCGCATTCACGCACACAACCCGAAACGCCGCCCTTCAATTTATGCGGAGAACGAAGTCCCTTGTAGCGGTTTTCAACATCAATGGCAAAAGTCACCGAATCGTCCATCCCGTAACGGCACCAGGTTGAGCCCACACAGCTTTTTACCGTACGCAGCGACTTTCCGTAGGCATGGCCGCTCTCAAATCCGGCGTCAATCAGCTCTTCCCAAATTTCGGGCAGCTGGTCAACGCGGGCGCCAAATAGGTCGATACGTTGTCCGCCGGTGATTTTGGTGTACAGGTCGTATTTTTTTGCTACCTGTCCAATCACAATCAATTTCTCCGGAGTAATTTCGCCACCCGGAATACGCGGAACAACCGAGTACACGCTGCGTTGCTGGATGTTAGCCAAAAAGCGGTCGTTGGTATCCTGGATGGTATCGTGTTTGGCGATGACTTCGTTCCAGATGCTGGCCAGCAGGGAGGCGGTAACCGGTTTGCAAACCTCGCAGCCCGAACCTTTTCCGTAAGCCTGCAGCAGCTCGTTGAAGCTTTTGATGCCGTTTACTTTTATCAGGTCATATAATTCCTGGCGGGTGTAGTTGAAGTGTTCGCAAATGGTTTTGCGCACCTCGCGGCCCTGCGATTTCATGTAGTGGGTCAGAAGGTCGTCGAGCATGGGAACGCAACCGCCACAGCCCGTACCGGCTTTGGTACATTTTTTAATCAATGGCACAACTTCGGCGCCATCTTTCTCAATAGCTTGTAATATTTGGCCTTTGCTGATGTTTTCGCAGGAGCAGATGATGGCGGAGTCGGGGAGGTCGCCTACCGAAATACCGGCACCACCTTCGCCGCCGCGGGCACCAAGAATAAAATCTTCCGGGTTTTCGGGCAATACCATTTTGTTGTTCACCACCTGTTTCAGCATGTTGTACTCGTCGGCCTCGCCAACCAAAATACCACCCAACAGGTATTTGCCGTCGTGCGAAAGGTTGAGGCGCTTGTATACCCCGCGCGCTTTATTCTCGTACACGATGGTTTTTACCTTTTCATCCTGAACCAGCGCGTCGCCAAAGCTGGCCACGTCGGTGCCAATCAGTTTCAATTTAGAAGAAAGGTCGAAGCCGAGGAATTCAGCATGCTCACCGTGCAGGTTTTTCACCAGCACTTCAGCCATTTCGTAGCAGGGTGCTACCAATCCCCAAACCATGTTGTGAACAACCACGCACTCGCCTATAGCAAAAATATTGGGATCGGCGGTTTCCATTTTGCTGTTCACCACGATCCCGCCACGCGGGTGCACATCCAAACCAGCAGATTTGGCGAGCTCGTCGCGGGGGCGGATTCCTGCCGAAATTACCAGCAAGTCAGCATCCAGTTCACTGCCGTCGGTAAATTTCAAGCCGGTAATGGAGCCGTTTCCGATGATACTCTCGGTACTCTTGTTCAGCAATACTTCAAGGTTGAATTCTTCGAGTTTGTTTTTCAGGATGTCAGCTCCCTGCGGGTCAAGCTGGCGAGGCATCAGGCGCGGTGCAAATTCTACAATACTGGTCGGAAGACCATCATCGAGCACAGCTTTAGCTGCTTCGAGACCGAGCAATCCGCCGCCGATAACGGCAGCCTTTTTTGCCTCGGGTATGTAAGCTTTTATCTTGTCAATGTCGTCGAAGGTGCGGTATACGAATACGCCCTTCTTCTCAATTCCCTGGATAGGCGGGACAAAAGCCGATGAGCCGGTTGATAAAACCAAAATATCGTAGCTGTAGGTCAATTCTTTCTCCGAGCTAATGATTTTAGCTTCCCGGTCGATAGATGTAATGCGCTCGTGCGTGCGCAGCTCAATGCCGTGTTCGGCATACCAACCGGCCGGTGCGAGTAAAAGCTCTTCGGGCACCGTTCCGGTGTAGTACGAGGTGAGGTGAACACGGTCGTAGGCAGGATGCGGTTCTTCACCAAAAACAAGCAGTTCGTAGTCGTGAACCAATGGCGAGGCTGCAAATTTTTCGCAGAACTTGTAGCCGGTCATGCCGTTTCCGATTAATACAATTCGTTTCTTCATTTGGGTTTTGAGTTATCTTTGTTTTTATTATTTCGATGTTATTTCAGCCAGCAGCTTAACTTTTCAGTTGGCTTCCTGTTATTTCATTTAAAATTGAAAAGCATGTACAGTTCTGTTTACCCAATTGCTGTTGAGGCTTTGAAAGCAGCTCATCAGCAAGACCCGAACCTGGAGCCCGATGGCAGTCCGGCGGAGTTGATTTACAGCCAGCGTTTGGCCGATTGCCTGGCGCAGGTTTATCCTGATGCGTCTGAGGCTTTGGCCGTGGCTGCCTGGTGCCAGCATTTGTATCGCTGGGAGATTGCCCGCAGTTCGTACCCTGAAGGCCGGATTGGCTATTACCAGTGGCGCAACTTTTTGGGCGATTACCAGGCCGATAAAGCGGCTGCTATATTGGCTGAAGCCGGTTACAGCGCCGAGTTTATTTCCGAAGTGCGCGATATTCTGAAAAAGCTGAATATTCATCGTCTGGATGAAGCGCAAAAGCTGGAAGATGCGGTCTGCCTGATTTTTCTGGAACATTACATGGCTGATTTCATGCCCGGGAAATCCGAGGCACAACTGATTCAGATTGTGCAAAAAACCTGGGGTAAAATGTCTGCTCATGGTCATGCTGTTGCTTTACAGTTAAATTTATCGGAGCCCGTAAAACGTATCGTTGGACTGGCCCTCGCCTAATAGTTGAAAACCTGAAAACGGTTTTCGTTGATAGCGAAAACCAACAGTTTTCGCGAAAGAACCTCACCGTAACCGGTGATGATTTTGAGTACTTCGTTGGCTTGCAGGCTGCCGGCAATTCCGGGCAGCACGCCAACCAATCCAATATCTTCGGTTTTATACAGGCCATCTTTTGGTAAGCTGGGATACAGCTCGCTGAAAGACGGTCCGTTGTTATAGTTGAATACTGTTACCTGTCCTTCGTAATTGAGTACCGAAGCATATGCCAGCGGCTTTTGCAACCGGGCACTCACATTGCCAATCAGCGTACGGGTGGCATAGTTGTCGGAACAATCGGCTACCACGTCGCAATCAGCAATCAGCTCTTCCGCGTTTTCGCGGTTCAGGCGGGTGTTGTAAGCCAAAACCCGGACTTCGGGGTACAACTCGTGCAGGCGCTGAGCCGCCACTTCAACTTTGCGCATACCGACCTGGGCAGTAGAATAAAGAACCTGCCGTTGCAGGTTTGAAACGCTTACCAAATCGTCGTCCAAAATCGAAATGGAACCTATACCGGCAGCTGCCAGGTAAATCAGCAGCGGACTACCCAATCCTCCTGCACCGATGACCAGCACACGGGCATTTTTAAGCTTTAGCTGGCCTGCTTCGCCAATCTCGGCTAAGGAGAGGTGACGGGCAAAACGGTTGTAATCTTCGGCGTTTAGTGGTCTCATTGGTGTTGATGATGTTTGTGTTCGTGATGATCCGGATGCGAAGGAGAACTGCAGTCGCAGTTTTGGCCCCACTCGCTGGTTCCGTCAGCAAAAAATTCATGTTTCCAAATCGGGGCTTCATATTTAACCCTGTCAATGATGTAGCGGTTGGCCTCGTATGCTGCAGCTCGGTGGGCAGAGCTGGTAATAACCACCACGGCACATCCGCAAACGTCAACCTTACCAACCCGGTGCACACACACCGCTTTGTTTATCGGCCATTTTTTCTTCGCATCATCTAAAATTTCGGCAATCATTTTTTCCGCCATTGGCTCGTAGGCTTCGTACTCCAGATGGGTCACAGCCTTGCCTTTGTTGTTATCGCGAACTTCGCCGCTAAACAGCACGACAGCTCCGCTGTTCGGATCGCGAAAATCCTCGAACAGGTCAGCGTAATTGATGGGTGAAGATGTTATGTGTTGCATGTGGCCTTATTAATAATCGTTAATCACTAATCGTCAATCCTTAATCAATTACCTCATCCTCCGCTGGATGGCGGAATAATGAATACCGGTTCGTCGCAGGTTATCAGCGAGCTTTTCGGAACAAAGTTTTCGCTGACCGCAATTCGGCAGCTATCAAGAACTTCTGATGCCTCCGGGTTCAGTTTTTTCAATTCGTCCAGAACATTTTCATAAGCGGCCGGAAGTTTCAGTGTTATGGTTGTTTGATTGCTGAAAAACTTCCGGAGTCCGGCGAAACAGGTTACCTGAATTGATGTCTCCATATCTTATCCTCCTATATTTCGCATCGACAATGCGCTGCCGTGAAATTTTACTGTTTGTTTCAGCGCCAGCAGTTGCCGTAGTTTTTGAGTTAATAATTCATCGTTGTTCACATAAGGAGCCAGTTTCTCGCCGTTGGCGTTACTCAGGCATCCAAAAAAATAGCCGCGGCTGTCCATTCGCAGCCGGTTGCAGTCGTGGCAAAAAGGTGTCGATTCGTTGGCAATAATGCCGAATGTCCGGCCTTCTCCGGCCGACCAGTAGTGAGCCGTTTCCGAAGTCTCGCGCTTTAGCTGGCTGATTGGGTATTTCCTGGCGATGGTGTCCAATATTTCCAGCTCCGGGAAAAAGAGCTCGTTTTGTCCCTCGTGCAGGTGTCCCATTTTCATCAGCTCGAGGTAGCGTATTTTCACACCCAGGCTGGCTGCGTAGTCGAGCAGTGGAATAATCTGCGAGTCGTTTTGGCCTCGCATAATCACTGCATTCAGTTTCACGTGCAGTCCTGCCTCCAGTGCTGCTTCAATCCCATCGAAAACCTTTTGCGGGTTTTGATGGCGGGAAATGGCTTTCATTAAACCGGGTTCGATGGCATCCAATGACACGTTGATGGAACGAATACCTGACTCTTTCAGCTGTTGAGCAGTTTGTTTCAGGTGATAGCCGTTGGTCGTCAGGCGGATATCTTCGATGCCGATAGCCCTGATTTTTTTAATCAGGTCAAGCAGGTTTAAATAAAGCAGCGGTTCGCCACCGGTCAACCGGATGCTTTTTAACCCGCAAACGCGGTGGACAGCGGCGATCAGTTTTGCAAAATGTTCGGTATCCAATTGCTCCTCACGGAAAGCGGGCACCAGGCTTGGCTGCGCAGAGTCGCTTGCGCCGCTTACGCAGTAGGTGCACGAGAAATTGCAGGTGTTCAGCAAACTGACCCGCAGCTTCTCAAAACGTCTTCCCATATGGTCTTCAATTCGATACATATTCTTTTGCTCAGGCACTGATGGCCTCGGTTATTTCGAGTTCGTTAAATGTTATTTTCTTCGATTCGCAGAGCTGACAGCAGTAGCTGTCCGGCAAATCGGTGAAGGCCGTTCCGGCCGGTACGTCGGCCAGTACGTCGCCGTAACGCGGGTCGTACACGGTTTGGCAATCGGGACATTGATGCACCACCACTTTGCGTCCGCTGGTCTTTTTTTGCGACCCGACCAGCTCCGGATTTTTTTGTATAAACTGTCGGGCATAGTAGCGTTTGGTCAGCTCGTTCAATGCTTGCGGCAGCTCGTTTTTGCTCAGGCGGCTTTCAAAGTTCAGGTAATGGTTGCTGTTCGGGTTGAAGTCGTAAGCGTGTTCGATGGTATAAGTAGCGGTAAAATCGTACTTCCCAAGGAACGGGAAACGGCCTTCTTTGCGGATAACCACGGTTGTAAAGTTGTCTGCCGGTTTATTTTGAACGGCGAACGAAAGGCCGAAGGTGCGGATGTCGAACTTGTCGAATTCCGAAACCAAGTAGCGTTTCAGCTTCAGCGCTTCCTTGTCGAGCAGCGGCAAATGCCAGTTCAGTTCAAACGACGAGTGGCGCATGTTAATGCCGTAACGGCCGATCAGCTCGTCCCAGTACATTTTGTCTTTGGCTTCAATGTCTTTAATCAGAAAAGTTTTCCACGGGGTGAAACTGATTTTGCCGACATTGGTTTTCATGCACAACTCGCATACCTCTTTCAAAAATTGAATCGGGTACTGGTTGTTGCGCCAGTAAAATCCGGCCCAATACTGGCTTTTGCCGTCCATTTTCACCAAACCTTCGTAGTACGGGAAAAAGCCTTTCGGTAAAGTGATTTTGCTTTCCTTGTTCAGCGTGTTTTTTTGCAGGTCGGTTTGAGCCAGTCGGTCGCTCAACACTTCAACCGAATGGATATTTTCTTTTAAAATCAGGCTTTCGAGCGTCGTTGCAAACTCGGCGATATCGTCAGTGAAAATCAGGCCGGGCCAACTTTCGGGGCTTTTGCCGTCTTTCATGTTCAGGTACAAATGCCAGTAGTTGGGCACTTCCGATGCAATAAAGTTGATGTGCCCGTAAAACAGCGGGACCATGTTTTGGCGCGGGTCAACAATGTTTACGCGCAGCTGATGGTCGAATGAAAACTGGTCGAGTATTTTCAGGAAAGTTCCAGAATACACCCATGGCGTGGACGGTAAAATATCAACACAGACGTATGATGAAACCACATTTTGCAAACCGGAGCTCCGTTTTTGGATTGAAATTCCGGAGCCTTTAATTTGAGGGGTGGTTTCCATGGGCCAGTTGAAAAGGATGTCCTGGCGCGAGCCAAGCAGTACATGCCCGTTCCCGGCTTCTTCGGCCAGGTTCAGCAGCTCGTCCAGCAGGGCGGGCGACAGAACACCTCCTTTGCTGAGTACACGGTATAGATATTTGTTGTTGTTTTTCA
>JBNKTK010000105.1:0-13090 GCA_050298035.1 Mangrovibacterium sp.
TTCGACCATGCTGGCCCACATCCTGAAAACGTCGAGCCTGGATTGCACCGCCTTTCTGGGAGGCATTTCGAAGAACTACGGGACAAACCTGTTGCTTTCTGCATCCAGCGAGTGGATGGTTGCCGAAGCCGATGAGTTTGATCGCTCTTTTCTGCGCCTGTTTCCTGATTTGGCCGTGGTCACGTCAATGGATGCCGACCACCTGGATATTTACGGAAGCCATGAAGCAATCATTGAATCGTTCAATGCGTTTGTGGCACAGGTAAAACCGGGCGGCGCTGCTGTCGTGAAAAAAGGCTTGCCGATCGACAAAACCCGAAATACACAAATCAGCCACTATGATTATTCCTTAAAGGAACAGGCTGACTTTTGCACGGAAAACCTGGCCCTGGTGGATGAGGCTTATCAGTTTGACCTGGTTCATCCGGGCGGAAGAATTGATAATGTCAGGTTGAATTATCCGGGACTGATGAATGTGGAGAATGCCGTTGCTGCTTCATCTTTGGCAATTTTGGCCGGGGTGAAAGACGATGAACTGAAAGCAGCGCTTGCTACCTATCAAGGCGTGAAGCGCCGTTTTGATGTGCGGTACCGGAGCAGCAATTATATTCTGATTGATGATTACGGTCATCACCCCGAAGAGTTGAAGGCGACAATTGGCTCGGTAAAAGCCATGTTTGCCGATCGGTGGGTAACCGGCATTTTTCAGCCGCACCTGTACAGCCGGACCAATGATTTTTACCGTGAGTTTGCCCGCGAACTCAGTTTGCTGGACGAGACAATCCTGCTCGACATTTACCCGGCCCGCGAAAAACCAATGCCGGGAGTGACATCGGAGCTGATTTTCGATCAGTTGACAAACGAGCAGAAGCAATTAGTTCCGAAAGTAAAACTGACAGAAGTGGCTAAAAATATAAAACCGGGAGTAGTCCTTATGATGGGGGCCGGCGATATTGATACGCTGGTTGAACCGGTTCGAAAAATATTGATGGAGAAAGACCATGTTTAAAAAGTTGTTGAAAATAGGGTTGTTTATATTGATGGTTGTGGTCATCATCAGTTCGCTTGCATTTTCGTCGGGGCGTATGGCCCGGGTGAAATGTGCCGAAGTGAAGGTGATTATTCCTGAAGATTCACCTCGGTTTATTGATGAGGAAGAGATTGCCCGGTTGATCAACAAAGCTGACCCTAAAATTTTGGAGAAAAAGCTGGAGTCCATCAATACGGAAAAACTGGAACGGCAGCTTGAAAAAGCTACAGCTATAAAGAACGCCGAGGTTTTTCCGCGCATAACCGGCGACAACCTTTCGTTTAAGGGGAAATTGGTTGTTGAGGTGGAGCAGCGGGAACCGGTATTCCGGGTCATGAACGGTAAAGAAGATATTTACCTGGATGAAGAGGGGGTAGTTATTCCGGCGAACCCGAAATTTGCCTCGCACGTGTTGCTGGTAACCGGAAAAGCCGATGCCGAGTTTGCACGCGGAAAATTGCTCCCGTTTGCCAATTATGTGACAACTGACGAGTTCTGGAAAGTCCAGATAAAACAGGTTGATGTGAACGGGGAGGGCGAGCTGGTTTTGGTGCCGTTGATTGGCGACCAGATCATCGAGTTTGGTGAGCCATCAAACTACCGTGAAAAATTACGAAACCTGAAGGCATTTTACGAACAGGGGATGCCCGAAGCAGGTTGGGACAGATATCAAAAAATAAGTTTAAAATATAAAAATCAGGTTGTTTGTACTAAAAAGTAAAGCTTATGGCCAAAAGCAATAACATAGTCGCAGCTGTCGATGTAGGAACGACCAAAGTGGTCGTAGTTGCCGGAAGAAAGAACGATGAAGGCAAGATCGAGGTACTGGGAGTCGGGAAGACCCGGTCGATGGGCGTGAAGCGTGGCGTGGTGCTGAACATTGAGGAGGCATTCAAAGCCATTCACGAGGCAGTACGCCAGGCCGAGGACGCTTTCGGGGGAGATATTGACGAGGTGTATGTCAATATTGTTGGTCAGCAATTGAAGACATTCACATTGAAAACAGAGAAATATGTTGGCGAAAGCCGCATTGTTTCTGATGAAGATGTGGAGTTTCTTTTCGAGCAGGCCCAAAAAGTACAATTGCCCGAAGGGTACAAAATTTACAGCGCCGTTCCTCAGCTTTTCAGCATCGATCAGGAAGTTGGTATTCCAAATCCGGTAGGTATTACCGGCGAGAAACTGGAGGTTGATTTTAAGCTGCTGGTTGCTCCCGAAGCTTACGAGAACAACCTGAACATGTGCTTTGACCGCGCCGGAATAAAAATGAAGAAGAGCGTGATTGACCCGCTGGCTTCGTCCGAAGTATTGCTTTCCGACGATGAAAAGGAAGCTGGTGTCATCTTGCTGGATATTGGTGGCGGTACAACAAAAATGGCCATTTATCACGATGGGGTGTTGTGCTATTCATCGCTGATCCCTTTTGGTGGTAACGTGTTGACACACGATATCAAAGAAGGTTGCTCCATTTTGGCCCGTCAGGCCGAATCGCTGAAAGTCCAGTTTGGCCAGGCAATTGGCGATTTTGCACCCGAAGACAAAGTGGTCACTATTCCCGGAATCTCAGGCTGGGAGCCAAAGGAAATATCTTTCCGTAGTTTGGCGTTTATCATTCAGGCGCGTATGGAAGAGATTATCGATGCCGTTTTCTTCCAGGTCGAGCAATCCGGTTATATCGAAAAAGTTGGCGCTGGTATTGTGCTGGCAGGCGGAACGGCCCTGATGCCCAATATCACCCAGTTGATAAAATACCGCACGGGGATGGATGTCCGAAAAGGTATTCCCCACATGAAACTCGACCCGCAGTGGAAAGAATTGGAAGATCCACGGCATGCAACTGTTCTGGGGCTGTTCCTGACCGCGTTGAATGATTCCGAAAATGAATCGTCGAAAGAGCGGATACGAATTAAGAAGAAGAAACCCAAAAATACTCAACCTGGATTTTTCAGCCATATGAAACAGCAGGTGGCGCGCCAGGTGACACTGTTCTTCGAAGATGAACAGGATACGGAGATGTTTTAATTTTTAACGTAAGTCCTCGCCTATGATAGAGGAAATTATACATTTTGGACTGGAACAGGCACAATCATCCATCATTAAAGTGATAGGTGTTGGGGGTGCTGGCTGCAATGCTGTCAACCACATGATTACGGGCGGCATTCAGGGGGTTGATTTTGTTATTTGCAACACCGATGCACAGGCCATGCAAAACAGCCCGGTACCTGTAAAAATACAACTTGGCGTGACCTTGACTGAAGGCCGTGGCGCCGGGAACCAACCGGAACACGGGGAGCAGGCTGCCATTGAAAACCTGGATGATGTGCGCCGGGTGCTTGAAGGTGCAACAAAAATGGTCTTTATCACTGCCGGTATGGGTGGTGGAACCGGTACAGGTGCAGCACCTGTTATTGCCAGGCTGACCCGCGAGATGGGCATTCTGACCATTGCAGTGGTCACCATTCCTTCGCCGGGTGAAGGCAAACGTCGTTTTCAGCAGGCACTGGAAGGAATTGAGCGCCTGAAAGACCATGTGGACAGTATGTTGGTGGTCAGCAACGAAAAGCTGCATAAGATTTATGGTGACCTGCCGGCTTCACAGGCATTCAAAAAGGCCGACAACATCATCACCACGGCAGTGAAAGGTGTGGCCGAAATTATCACGGTCCACGGGAATATCAACATCGACTATGCCGATGTGCATACAGTGATGGCCGACAGCAAGGTTTTCATCATGGGAACCGGCGTTGCCGAAGGTGAGAACCGGGCTATGAAAGCGGTGTTGGACGCGCTCGAATCGCCATTGCTGGACAGCAACGACATTTACGGCACGAAAGATATTCTTTTAAATATTATTTCTGGTGACGAAGAAATCACCATGGGCGAAATTGGCGATATTATTGAGTTCCTGCAGGAGAAAGCCGGTCAGGATGCCAACATTATCTGGGGTAACGGAATTGATAAAAGACTGGGGGAAAAGATCAGCGTGACCATTGCCGCGACACGGTTTGACAAAAATCCGAACAGCCTGTTGCAGCCCAAAGCGCCGGTTGAAGAGTTTGTGCTTGATAATGCCCCCGAGCCGGATATCAATATTGAAGATGAGGAAGATGTTTTTTCAGGACATCTTTTCAACGATATACAAGTAAAACAAAGCCCGAAAACGGGAAAAATGAAAACAGCCAAAAGTTCGCAGCGGAAAAAGAAACATTCCGGCGAACTGATCTCTGAGGAAAAGCAGGAAAACGCGGGAACTGACAGTTGGTTTTTACGGCAGTTCAACCGTTTTTTTGAAGATCAGGATGAAGCAATAAGTGATAACGAATAAGAAGAAGCCTATGTCAAGCGATATTATGAATTTTGATTTGGAAAAGTCCTCCGGAGCAATCATCAAAGTGATTGGTGTTGGGGGAGGTGGCGGCAACGCGGTCAACCACATGTACCATCAGGGTATAAAAGATGTTGGGTTTATGGTGTGCAATACCGATGCCCAGGCGCTTCAAAACAGTCCGATCCCCTTGAAGGTACAGCTGGGGGCATCGCTCACCGAAGGGCGCGGCGCCGGCAACAAGCCCGAGATCGGTCGCGAGGCAGCTATTGAAAACATCAACGACGTAAAGAATACCATCGAGGGAACGACCAAAATGGTGTTTATTACGGCCGGGATGGGTGGCGGTACCGGGACTGGCGCTGCCCCGGTGATTGCTGAAGCCTGCAAAGACCTGAATATCCTGACTGTGGGCATTGTGACTTTGCCGTTCCGGAACGAAGGCCGCCGTCGCATTAAGCAGGCGATTGACGGCATTGCCGAAATGGAAAGCCATGTTGATTCGCTGTTGGTGATCAACAACGAACGTATCCGCGAGATGTATGGCGACTTCAAAATATCGGAAGCCTTTGCCAAGGCCGACAACGTGCTGGCAACGGCAGCCAAAGGGATTGCCGAGATTATCACTGTGCCGGGATACATTAACGTTGACTTTGCCGATGTTGAAACCGTGATGCGTAAAAGTGGCGTTGCCCTGATGGGCTCAGCCAAAGCAGAGGGTGAAGACCGTGCCCTGAAAGCTGTTGAAGAGGCTTTGAACTCGCCGTTGCTCAACAATAACGACATCAAGGGCGCACAAAATATTTTGCTGAACATCACTTCCGGAAAAGAAGAGGTGACCATGGACGAGATTGGCCAAATCACCGACTATATTCAGTCGAAAGCCGGACATGATGCCGACCTGATTTGGGGGAATGGCATTGATGAGGCCTTAGGCGATGAGATTTCGGTAACCGTAATTGCCACCGGGTTTAGCGTTAGCAGCATCCCGGAAATGATGGCAGCCCGAAAAACGGAAAAAACGTATCATACCTTGGTTGACGAGGTGCAACCAAAGACGGCGCCGACACCGGTTTCAACTCCCAAAAGCAGGCCGGATTCGGGCGACTCGTTTGCTACCCGTGTTGATCAGCGTACGTTTGAGTTTGAAGTTGGAACTTCATCGCACGACGAGTTTGAAGAGCTGTACGGAAAATCAAAACTCAATGAATTTGACGATTTTAACGTGAAGATGGACTTCTCTACATCAACCGACGAAATGGTAGATGAGCTGGAGAATATTCCGGCATACCGTCGTAAAAAGATGAATATTTCGGATGTGCGGAAGAAGTTTGAGGAGAAATTGTCTCGCTTCTCTTTGTCGCCCGATGAGGAAGACAAAACCATTTTGAGGGACAATAACTCATATTTGCATGATAATGTGGATTAGTTTGGATATTCCTTCGTTACAAATTTTACTGAAAGACATTCTTAAAACGTTATACCGGACAAAAAAACAGATAAAATGAGCTTATTTGATCAGATAAATACAGATTTAACCGCGGCAATGAAAGCCCGCGAGAAAACCAAACTGGAAGCTTTGCGCAATGTGAAAAAAGCATTGATCGAGGCAAAAACAGCCAAAGGGGCCAATGCCGAACTGGATGATCAGGAAGTGATCAAGGTGATCCAAAAACTGGCCAAACAGGGAACTGACTCTGCTACCCTTTACAAGTCTCAGGGGCGTGATGATTTGTATGGTGAAGAAATGCAACAGGTAGAAGTATTTGAAGCTTACCTGCCTAAAAAACTGACCGATGAGGAATTGGCTGCTGCCGTGAAATCCATTATTGAGTCGGTAGGGGCGAGTGGAATGAAAGACATGGGGAAAGTGATGGGTATTGCGTCAAAACAACTGGCCGGCAAGGCTGATGGGAAAGACATTGCAGATAAAGTAAAAGCATTGCTGAGCTAAAATATTTTCCGGAAAATCAATCATTTCGGGATTAGCAGTTACAACCTGCTTGAGAGAGGGGGCTGTCTGAATACTATTCGGACAGCCTCTGTTTTTTGCTGCCTTTTCCATCCCGTCATTCCGGCGTATGAAGGAAGAGTCCGGGTGTCGCGGTTTGTATAAATGCTGGATTAAAGCTGTCAGGTCCGTCAGTTGCCGGACGCTGACAGGTTACTGCCCCTCAAAATCTCGTCATTCCGGCGAAAGCCGGAATCTGTCAGCGATACCCGAATAACTTGGGACAATCGTGATTAAATCCAGCGGATTTAAATGTGTATAGAAACGATCGTGATTATTGAACCAGTGCGACCCCAGCCGGGGTCGAATAAATTTTTTTGTCACTTTTTTCTATAAACATGTGATGCCTCTGGCATCCTCCGCTCGTGTTGGTTTGTATTCCCCGACCTGGGAAATAAGGTACAAATTACAACCCGGTGGCTATCGGGTTTGCGCCAATGTGAGATCTGTTCACAGATGGTTATATCGAACTTTTGTAAAACCCTTGATTTTACTGCCCCCGCGGCAGGTTTGACCCTCCCATCGGGGCTTTCTCTTTTCCAACCGGACATCCTGCCCTTTCCCCCGGCAGTTTTTTCGGTTCAATCGGCCCTGTTGACCCGTCCATCGGCAATTTTTTAGCTTCAATCGGGAAGGGCGGGGCTCCACCCGGCAGTTTCCCGGCTTCCGCGGGACTATTGCCCCTTTCTTTTAGCAGTTTTTGCTGTCCACAGTGGGGGGTGATTGAATTCAAACATGCTTCCCCCGGAAGAATTTGATGCCCGTCACCTGATTTTGTCTCGCGATCACCTTTTTGCCCCAAGCTTGCACCTTCGAGGTTCAAACTTGCAGCTAAAAGTATCAACGTTGGATGTTTTAGCCTCAAACAGGTACCTCGGGGCATCTCGTTCGGAGCTTTTTGGTGCAAACGAGCACCTCGGAGCTTCACGTTTGAATCTTTTTGCCCCAAGCGAGCATCTTTTAGGTTCGCCGTTGCAGGTAAAAGTATCTCGCTTGCATCTTTCAGGTGGGAGGGGGTACCTCCAGGGTGGGGAGGGGTACCTCTGAGGTACCCCCTTGAATGGTTGTTAGGGCAATGACCACGTATCGAAAAATAATTTTGAAAATCTATTGAATAACAACCTTTTATTGTACAATAATATTAACTTTATCGAACCTCAAATTTTAGCAAGAGGTAATCAAAGAATAATAGAGAAATATATTTACCTGGTAAATATACACAACGTTAGGCATAATATTAAAAAACTGAACAATGGAAAACTCTACTCAAAAAGAATGGACAAATCTTTTCAAGGGATATTTTGTTAAATATATCATTTGGGGAGTAATACTTATTTTATTGTCATTTATCATAGAATTTACCTTTATTCCATTATTAAATGGAGGGCATAAATTCATCCATTTTGCGCTAAGTTTTTTAAATTTTCTTTTTTCAACTGTTGGTATTGCACTAATCATAGCGTCTATATTTACTTATTCCATTGAGACAGCGAATTTTATCGATTATGTAAAAAAACTCCTTATGAAAATTGTGGTCACTAAAGATTTTTTAAAAACTTTAAACCAAATTGATAAGAAAGATGCTTTAAAAAGAATTCTAACTCCTTCGAATGAACAGCTAATTGTTTATTCGAATATCGCCGAATATTTTGATGAATACATATCAAAATCACTTAGTTTATTTGATACTAATTTTAAAACTCACTTATCATTAGTTATTAAAGCTTATCATGAAAATAGTCATGTTGTTTTAGAAGAAACTTTTAATTATCGTGTGTATAAAATAAAAGAAAACTATGAGCCTTTGATTATAGGGTTCGCAACCTTAAAAGAAGAATTTGTCGATGCTGAATTAATATCACAAACAGGCAAATCAATTAAACTAAAGAAAAGTGATTTTGAAATAAAAGAGAATGAAGAATCAGGTTTTAAGTGGATGGAATATAAATACCCACTTAACGATTATTTTAAAGATTCAAAATACGTTAATATATCTTTTACTTCAAAAGAACTTGGCAACGACCATTGGGCTGCTTTTGGTTTTAAAAACACTTATCCCACAGATGGAGTTTCATTGGATTTAAGATGTAATGATGACCTCGTTATTAAGGACCACATCATATATGACAATGATAAAAAGTATTCACAAAACATATCAGCGGATAAAAAGGAATTAAAAATTAATAGCCCTCAATGGATTGACAAAGGAAGTGGTATCCATATACTTATAGGGAAAAAATAAAATACTATGCCTAATAAATAGGACTCTGAGCGGTCTGCAAGACCCAGCGATGAGTCGGTGTTGAACTACACCCGCCGGTTTCGGAGCTATGTACTTATTGAACGATTTATTGATTTTTCAGGAAATAAACTGATCGAAGTTCTTTGACGTATTGCAGGTTTTTGTGCTTTTTCGCACCATTGGCGCGAGCAAGCTGGTGCTTATGCACTGCTTTTTGGCCTGTTTTATTGGCGATTGGGCATACCTTTCCCTGTAGCGCCTGTAGCGCGGATTGAAACTGTTGGTTAAGACTGTGGAAGCGATTTTCTCAAAAGGGACACTGCTGGTGACCGTATCCGGGGGAGTTCCCTTATTGCAACCATCCTGCCGGTTTTACACACCGGGCAAAGACAAAGGTTTATCCCTGTCAGCCTTTCGAAACGTTCAACATTGGTTTCGGGCGGACTTTGCCGTTTTATTACCGCATCGATACCGGGCTTTTCTTCCGGGGTAAACTGTAAATCAAGGTTTCGTTTTACCGTGTGGTTGTAAATGCCAAACCTGCGGATTTTGACAAACCTTTGGGGAAGAATGTGCATAGTAAACCGTCGCAGGAATTCAACACCATCCAAGGTAACCGGCTTTTTGATTGCCCTGTCGCGGTAGTCTTTGGCAATGAAAGTGACTTTACCATCGGCAATATCCAGGATGCGCTGGTTGGTAATGGCCACCCGATGCGTGTATTGTCCCAGGTACCTGACCACCCGATCGGCACTTGCAAGCGAAGGTTCGCAGTGTACCACCCATTTGGTTCTATAGCCTTGTTGAACGGCATCGTTGAACAAGGCCAGTTCATTTTCCTTGCACAATGCGCGTTTGAGGCTGTCGAGGAATTTTCCTTTAAAGGCATCACTCAGCTGGTGAACCGGATAGAGGTACTTTCCTGAATGCCCGATGTTTTTCCATTGCCCGGCCAGGGTATATCCTGCCGCGGGAACAAGGCAATGGATATGAGGGTGCAGCGAGAGGTTTTGTCCCCAGGAGTGCAGCACAGCCACCGCACCGGTTTCTGTTCCAAAATGCGAGTATCCAAATGAGCGGAGCGTATTCCATACCGCGGCAAAGAGCAGGTCGTAATACAACCTTTGGTTGTGCAGGCAAACAGTGTTCAACATGTGCGGTACTGTAAATACGATGTGATAATGCTTTACCGGCAGGGTACTTTGCATCAGTTCATCGATCCAGAAGGCCTGTTTGGCCGCCTGGCATTTGGGACAATGGCGGTCGCCACAACTATTGTAGCTGTAGCGAACCGTACCACAGTTCTCGCAGGCTTCTTCGTGCCCGCCCAGTGCGGCAGTGCGGCAAGCGGCTATTTTGCCCAGTACTTTTAATTGCAGCGGGGCAAGCTTTGATTTGGCAACCAGTGTGGCACCAAACAAGCGGACCACATCGGCCAGTTCAAACCTTGTGCGCATTTTTCGGATAGTTGTAGAGCACATCAAGCGGGCTATGGGGTTTTATCCGCTGGCATTGTGCCACGTGCAGGTAAATCATGGTGGTGGTAATATCGGCATGGCCAAGCAGCTCTTTAAGGGTGACGATATTCAGTCCCTGTTCCAGAAGGTGCGTAGCGTAGGAGTGCCGAAGCGAATGCAGGTTAACCTCTTTGGCGATGGACGTCTTTTTTAGGTTTTCGCGCATCACCCACGACAGGCCCCGAACACTGTAACGGCCATCGGCCTCTTTCCCGTTAAATAACCAGACGTGGGGGTTTTCGGCCTTCAGGTACTTTTTCAGCCCTACTGCCATACTTTCGGCCAACGGTACAATGCGGTCTTTCTTGTATTTGCTTTGGCGGATGTGAATGGTCTTTCGTTCAAAATCAATATCGGAGATTTTCAGGTTAACCACCTCCTGGCCTCGTAATCCGGCTGAGTAAATCAAGGTCAGGACCACCCGCTGTTTGAGCAATGTGGGTGCGGCAAAAAGCTCTTTTAATTCTGCCTGATTAAGGATTACCGGCAGTTTGGAGTCTCCTTTTAGCGAAGGCAGTGCAATGGCATTTTTGTTCATCCCCAGCAAACGGTAATAGTATCGCAGCCCGTAAACCATGTGTTTGAAACTGCTGCGCGATGGCGATTTGGGGTCACGGGCCAAAGCGGCCAGGTATTCGTTAATTTCATCCGCGTCAATCTGTTCAGGCAGTTTCCCAAAATGCACTACAAACAGCGCGATGCGCCGGATATAATTATTTAATGTACTTTTGCTTTGCCCGCGCAAGGTAACCTGTTGTTCCAGCTTACGGACAACTCTTTCAAACTCAGGAACAAGCACAATAGCCTGCTCAACAATAGTAAAACCCGATTTCTTTCTCATATTCAGAAATTTTAGTGGATAAAAAATCTCGAAGTTCAGAAAGAATCGGGTACTTTTAAACAGCTATCCGCGCAGGCGGATTTAGTTCAACTGCGGATTCTCGTTTCGCAGTTCCGTGTCCTTCGGACAGGAACGCTCTTCGAAATCCGCCCCGACAACATGTACCAACCGTTAGCGTGCATAATGAAATGCAAAATTACAACAGACACCCTAAAATAAAAATTGACAAACCATGCCTAAATTTGAGATAGTCAAAAAGAACAAAATTGAATTATTAATCTACGGATTGATTGGTCTGGTCGTGATTTTTTTAGGCTTGATTCTATGGACAAAAACATCCAGTGGACAAAACTTCGAGACTTGGCATTTAATAATGTTGTTTGTCATCGTAGCAATTCTATTTGCAGCATTTAAGATAATTCCCAATATCCCGATAAAAAAGCATATTGGACAAGGATATGTTAATTTCCTTTCAGACAGTTTTATAATTGAAAATAAACAGTTATCACAAAAGGAGATTTCGATAAAGGATGCCGATAATTTAAGTTTAAAACTTGTAGGATTTGACGGACAACACAGATTCGTTGACTCACGAGAGATAAAAACTACAGCATATCAACCCAATTCCATTCCGTTAAATGGACTAGGGAACAGACTCAAATTTACTTTTAAGGACAGCGAGTTTGAATTTGAGTTTTACATCGATTCAATCAATGATTATAACAACTTGAAAGAATTGGCAAAAGGATGGATTAAAATAAATGACAAATTAAAGATTAATATATTGAGATGAAATAAATTACGCACGCTAACAATTAAGTGTTCGGCCAGTGCGCAGCACAGTGGCTGAACCGGGTGTTGACGGCTTGTCCGGCTGAACAGACGGAAAACCGGGATTGATAGCCGAAACAAGTATTATGGGGTTTTCGATCGGAGACAAGATATTTTGCCTGACCACGATGGTCGGGCTTTTTTGTTTTTTGCGGTTTTGCCAAATACAAACTTTTTACCCCAACGGCTTATCAAAACAAAATTTTATCACTATTTTCAAACGGCAGCTTAAAAAGCCTGAAATGACCTGTTCAAACAAGAATCATTTGAGGTTTTTAGACAGACTGCCGTTGTAGCACATTAAAAAAAACGATACCGACAAATTATACTACTATGAATAAAATATTGACGATTTTGATTTTATGTTTTGTAATTGGTTGTAAAAGTGAAGATTGCCCGCAAGGAATTAATAAACTACCAATTTATGGAAATCAGAAAAAATGTAAGGAGCAAATAAAAATTGATAATGATTTCTTGGCTGAATGTGACAAGACTTTTGAAAACAGAAAAATTGCTTCAAAATATCATGTGGAAAGAGCATGGGATTATTTTTATAAAAACCAACTTGACACAGCGATGATGAGATTTAATCAAGCGTGGTTGCTTGACAGCTTAAATGCTGATGTATATTGGGGTTTTGGAAATATTTTAGGAATACAATCTGATTTTAAAGGTTCAATAATGTTCTTTGAGAAATCAATCGAATTAAATCCTGACAATCCTAAAGTTTGGCAATCAATTTCTACAAGTTATGGACAACAATTCTTCCAGACAAAGGATAAAGGGTTGTTAAATAAAACAATTGAATGTTTAAAGAAATCATTGGAACTTGACCCTAAAAATGCTCAAGTTTTAGGACAACTTACTGGAGCTTATTCATATTTTATGCAGAAAGACAGCGCATTAAGATATTTAAGAATGACTGATGAAATAGACCCAAATATGATAAATCCTGATGTAAGAGAAATATTGAAGGACAAAAAATAACGTGCTACAACACGCGTAACCGTTGCACAACCCGTTGATTTTGCTTTTAGGATTCTCTTTTGGGCAGAAAAATCGTTGATTTTCGTTCTTCTTTGTCACCATTTTGTGATACCCGGGTTTTCGGATATTAGCCTTGAGAAGGCTTTAAAACGAGGCCAAAAACATGAAATACAAGACCCAAAGCGGGCAAAACCCCAAAGGGCACCCCCTGCCGCTGTTTCTACATCATTTTTGATAAACTTCAGCATCCTTTTCAGATTGTAGGCACAGGCAAGTTTTTTATAAGTTCATACAACGACGCTTGAC
>JBNKTK010000106.1:0-12954 GCA_050298035.1 Mangrovibacterium sp.
CCTCAATCAGTTTTGTCATTACGCCACCCATGGTTTCAATACCCAATGAAAGTGGGGTAACATCCAACAACAACACATCTTTTACTTCGCCGGTCAAAACACCACCCTGAATGGCAGCACCTACAGCAACTACTTCATCCGGGTTAACACCTTTCGACGGAGCTTTTCCAAACAATTGCTGCACTTTTTCCTGAACAGCAGGAATACGGGTTGATCCACCAACCAAAATCACTTCATCAATATCAGCAGCAGTCATCCCTGCATTTTTCAATGCTTTACGGCAAGGTTCCAGAGTCGCATTGATCAGGCTATCGGCCAACTGTTCAAATTTTGAACGGGTCAATGTTTTCACCAAGTGTTTGGGGATACCATTTACAGGCATAATATAAGGCAGGTTGATCTCAGTTTGTGTTGAACTGGACAACTCAATTTTTGCTTTCTCAGCAGCTTCTTTCAAACGTTGCAGCGCCATTGGGTCTTTGCGCAAATCAAGCCCTTCCTCACGCTGGAACTCTTCTGCCAACCAGTCAATAATCACCTGGTCGAAATCGTCACCCCCAAGGTGGGTATCTCCATCTGTTGATTTTACTTCAAATACGCCATCACCCAATTCAAGGATTGAGATATCGAAAGTTCCACCGCCCAAGTCGAACACGGCCACTTTCATGTCCTTGTGCATTTTATCAAGACCATATGCCAACGAAGCAGCAGTAGGTTCGTTGATTATACGACGAACTGTCAGACCGGCAATTTCTCCGGCTTCTTTCGTTGCCTGACGTTGCGCATCGTTGAAGTATGCAGGAACGGTAATTACAGCTTCTGTAACTTCCTGTCCCAGGTAATCTTCAGCAGTTTTCTTCATTTTCTGCAAAATCATTGCTGAAATTTCCTGTGGAGAATATTTGCGATCGTCGATCTGTACGCGCGGTGTATTATTGTCACCCTGAACAACGTTATAAGTCACCCGGGCAGTCTCTTTTCCTACATTTGAATACCCTTCACCCATAAAACGTTTAATAGAATAAATCGTCTTGTGAGGATTTGTAATAGCCTGACGTTTTGCAGGATCACCAATTTTTCGTTCACCATTTTCAACGAAAGCAACGATTGAAGGAGTGGTACGCTTTCCTTCGCTGTTGGGAATTACAACAGGCTCGTTACCTTCCATTACTGCAACGCAGGAGTTTGTTGTACCTAAATCGATTCCAATAATTTTTCCCATTTTTATCTATTGTTTTTTAATTATTCCTTTGATTAAACTTCAAATTCACGATTCGGGAAGATCAATGATTATGCCAAGAAGAGTTGACTTCTTTCAGGTGCAATATTGGCACAATGAACAAAAATCTCTGGTTTTAGGCTGACATGATTGATGACAAAAAGACATAAAAACCGATAAAACTCTTTCCTTCACATCATATCGGCAAGATTCAATAAAAGTTACTTACTTTGTATCATCGTAAAGTAAATGTCATGTCAGTACATAAAGAAATCAGAAAAGTTACAACTCATGTCCTGTCAGAAATGAAGCTGAAGGGCGAAAAAATATCCATGCTTACAAGTTACGACTACAGCATGGCCAAACTGGTTGATGAAGCAGGAGTTGATGTGATCCTGGTCGGTGACTCAGCATCGAATGTGATGATGGGAAATGAAACGACCCTGCCAATCACCCTTGATCAAATGATCTACATGGGAACTTCGGTTGTAAAAGCAGCCAAACGGGCACTGGTCGTGGTTGATTTACCTTTTGGCACTTACCAGGGCAATAGCAAGGAAGCGCTTAGCTCAGCCATCCGCATCATGAAAGAGACTGCTGCTGACGCCGTAAAACTTGAAGGAGGCAAAGAAATCCTGGAATCGGTTGACCGCATTTTATCGGCAGGGATTCCGGTGATGGGACACCTCGGGTTGATGCCGCAGTCCATCCACAAATACGGAACTTATACTGTCAGGGCAAAACAGGAAGAAGAAGCTCAAAAGCTACTTACAGACGCTAAACTGTTAGAAGATGCCGGGTGCTTTGCCATTGTCCTGGAAAAAATTCCGGCTGCTTTAGGCAAGATGGTTTCTGAATCAATAAAAATTCCGGTTATCGGAATTGGCGCTGGCAGTGGCGTTGACGGCCAGGTTTTGGTTATTCACGACATGCTTGGGATCACCCAGGAATTTTCGCCCCGTTTCCTGCGCCGCTACCACAACCTGGCGGCAGAGATAAAAGGCGCCGTGGGAAGCTACATCGAAGATGTGAAAACACTGAACTTCCCTAACGAAAGAGAACAATATTAAGGGAAGTCATTGGTTATTGGTCATTGGTAATTGGCAAGAGAAAACCAACAGCTGTTTTTTGAAGAGATATTTAACCCCAAATACAATATCATGAAACTTGAGGAACTTAGAGTTTATAACCTATCAATGGATATTGCAGAAGAATGTTGGGATGATGTATCAGCTTGGGATTACTTTTCAAAAGATACGGTTGGGAAACAATTAGTAAGGGCAATAGATTCAGTAGCAGCAAATTTGAGTGAAGGATTTGGACGTTACCATTATAATGACTCAAAAAGATTTGGCTATTACTCGAGAGGCTCTTTATATGAATCGAAAACCTGGCTAACAAAAGCAAAGAACCGTGATTTAATCTCAAATGAACGATTCTCATATTATGCGGATCAAATTAATATGATTGGCAAAATGCTTAACAAATATATCAAGTCAATAGGCAGTGATACCTTAACGGAACCCACTGTTGATTACTTAACAGAAAGGGAAGATGCTTTTCTTAATGACTCATCTTCAAATAATGAAAAATGAATTCACCTGTAACGTTACGAAACCAACCTTTTATAACCCCCAAACGGTTCAATTCCTAATTATCCAATTACCAATTATCCAATCACAAATAAAATGCAAGTCATATACGAAGACAACCACATTATCGCAGTTAACAAAGCTTGCGGTGAAATAGTACAAGGCGACAAAACCGGAGACGAAACTTTGATCGACAAAGTAAAGGCCTACATCAAGAAAAAATACAATAAGCCGGGTGATGTGTACCTCGGCTCACCACATCGTTTGGACAGGCCAACAAGCGGCATCGTTGTTTTCGCCCGCACCAGCAAAGCGCTTACCCGCCTGAATGAAATGTTTCAGGATAAAGAGGCCATAAAAAAAACTTACTGGGCTGTTGTTGATAAGCTCCCTGAAGAAGAGGAAGGGATTTTGGAACACTACCTGTGGAAAGACGAAGGCAAAAACAAAAGTTTTGCTTCAACCAAGTCAAAAAAAGGCGCCCGTTTTTGTAGCCTTGCTTACAAGCACAAAGCCAGTTTAAACCGCTACCATTTGCTCGAAATCGATTTACATACCGGACGCCACCACCAGATCAGGGTGCAACTGGCAAAAATAGGATGCCACATTAAAGGAGATTTAAAATATGGGGCTGAACGCAGCAATCCCGATGGCGGCATTCATCTTCATGCCCGGAAAATAGAATTTATTCACCCGGTAAAAAAAGAACCGGTTACCATTATTGCCAGACCACCCAAAGGAGACCCAATATGGGACGACCTGGTTCAGATTCGGGATTTAAAAGACTAAAAAAAGAAATGCGGCATAGACCGCATTTTTTATTTCAACCTTTTTCAAAAATCAGGCTTTTAGCGAGTTGCCATTGAAGTTCAGAGGCAGCAAACTATCTACATTATCCAGTATCTCAATTTTATCGCGACTATCAAGAATAATGCGGATTGGTTGCGAGAAACGTTGCTGGGTTTCCAGCATGGCCTGACGGCAAGAGCCACAGGGGCTCAGGCTTTTTGCCCGCCTGCCTGACGGATCAATGGCCGTAACAGCAATGGCAAGGACAGCTTTCTCCGGATAATTGGCATTAGCCCAAAACAAAGCCGAACGCTCGGCACAGGTACCCACAGGCGAAGCTGCATTTTCCTGGTTATTTCCGGTGATAATACTGCCGTCATTCATCAATAATGCTGCCCCAACTTTAAAACCTGAGTACGGCGCATATGCTTTTTCGGCAATTTTCCGGGCCTCTGTCACCAATATTTGGTCTTGCTCTGTTAATTCCGAAAAATTTTCATATTCTCTGACAAGAATTTTAATTTCCTTCGTTTGCATAAAGTAAGCCTTTTTTCATGTGTGAATAATTTGTTTCTAATTGTCACATGGAATAGCCTGAATTTTGAGTCATCCACATTGTCAATTGGTGCTTATCAAATCATGGCTATTTCAAATGTACATTTTTAAATGCATTTTCACCAATCATCAAAATTCAAGGCTTTTTTTATTTTTGCTAAAAACTTTCTTCTTATGATCAGAAAAACATTCACTGTTCTCGCATTCTCCATACTCTCTCTGGTAACTATGGCCCAACGGATCAATTCCCGCGAAGAATATATCCAAACCTGGCGAACACTGGCTGTCAGCGAAATGCAGCGCACAGGTGTCCCGGCCAGCATCACACTGGCACAGGCCTGCCTGGAATCGGGCAACGGAAACAGTGAATTAAGCATGAAATCAAATAACCACTTCGGTATAAAATGCAAAAGTACCTGGACCGGAAAACGTGTTTATCACGATGACGACCGAAGAAATGAATGCTTCAGGCACTACAATTCAGTTGAAGAATCATTTATCGACCACAGTAATTTTCTTTCAGCAAACCCGCGGTACAGCGAACTTTTCACACTCGACATCACCGACTACAAAGGTTGGGCGCACGGGTTAAAACGGGCCGGTTACGCCACCAATCCCCGCTATGCCGATGAATTGATCCGCATTATTGAGGAATACAAACTGTATCAGTACGATCAGGTACTCGACAACCAACAGTTAATTGCCTTAAACTCAAAAAACGCCAAACCAAGTGCAGGTACCACTTTAATCAATCCCTATCAAACCCGGAAAGTTGTTTTGCGGAACGGGGTCAAATCGATTGTTGTTGTTGAAGGCGATACCTTTACAAGCATTGCGCGTGAGTTTAACCTGAACGAGTGGGAAATTTACCGCTACAACGATTATCAGAAAGGGAAGAAACCGGTGCCAAACGAAATCCTGTATATCGAACAAAAAAACAACAAAGCAACCAAAGCGCACAGAACCCATGTTTTTGAGAACGACGACACGATGCACTACCTCTCTCAAGTATACGGCATTAAACTAAGCAAACTTTTCAGGTTGAACCGAATGAGGAAAGGCGAAAAGCCAAGACCAGGGACAGTTATTTACTTACGCAAGAAAAGACCACGAAATTAGCCCCGGCGAAACCAAATACGATAATAAATCCGGATGAAAGCGACAAGAAAAAACAAGCCAACAGCCAGGTAAATCAGAAACGGCAGATAGGCCATATTATCGTTAAAATTGAAAATGAAGATACTCAGTTTTTCCTGTAGTTGCAGGCTCCCATGCTGCCACGAAGGCCAAATGACATTCTGAAAAATAAAGTTATCGACATAAAAAAAGAAAAGACTGATTACCAGGTAAAGCAACCCGATCAGGCTTTTCCATATTTTTTGCAGAATTGGGTTCATTGCACTTTAGCCTGTTCAATGCCATGGTAACCACGCAAAAACTCAACAGTCGTCATTCGTTTCTTCCCTGCCAGTTGCAAATCAGTAATATTTAGCCAGCCATCGGTGACCGCTATCTTCAGGTAAGTTTTCCCGTCCGAGTCAATCATTCCGGCGTCAGCAGCCGCTCCCTGCTCCAATTGAGCGGCATAAATTTTCAATGCCAAAGCCTGTCCGTTTCCATCAACCAACTCAGTCCAGGCAGTTGGATAAGGCGACAACCCACGAATCAGGTTCCTCACTTTATGACCAGATTTTGACCAGTCAATCCGGCAATCTTCTTTGAAAATTTTTGGTGCCGGTTTTAACGCACCTGACTCAACCTCATTTTGGTCAATCGGGGAATAATCGCCGCCAGCCAACGCATCAACAGTTTTCACAACCAATTCCGCACCAATTCCCATCAACCGGTCGTGGATATCGCCCACAGTATCATTCTCGCCAATGGCAATTTTTTCACGGAAAAGAATGGCCCCGGTGTCAATTTCGTGTGATAACAGGAACGTAGTTACGCCGGTTTCCTTTTCACCGTTTATTACTGCCCAGTTTAGCGGGGCAGCCCCACGGTACTGCGGCAGCAATGAACCGTGCAGGTTGAAAGTCCCCAGTCGGGGCATGCGCCAAACCACTTCGGGCAACATACGGAAAGCAACCACAACCTGCAAATCGGCTTTTAGGCTTTCCAGTTCACTAATAAATTCAGGATTTTTCAGTTTCTCAGGCTGCATGATGTACAGGCCTTTTCCCGAAGCATACTTTTTGACAGCCGATTCCTGCAACTGTCTCCCCCGCCCTGCCGGTTTATCGGGTGCTGTAATCACACCTACAACCTGGTATCCGTTCTCAACCAAAGCCTGCAAGCTGGCCACTGCAAAATCGGGAGTTCCCATAAAAACAATGCGCAAATCCTTTCCTGTCATAATAAGTGGTTTTGTGCAAAGATATCTTTATTGGGGTGAAAGTTGCAAGTTTACAACCGAAACAACAAGAAATAAGTGAGGGCTTGACTTCGAGTCAAACCCTCACTAACGAATATAAAAAAGCCGGAGTCATCTTCCGGCTATTGATATTTTTTTGCCACGTCGGGGCGGAGTTTTCGGTTTCCTTTTTGGGCTTTGGGGTCGTACGGACAATGTTTGCACCCGTTTGAACAACAGTAGCCCCTGCGTACCAGGTAGCTTTCGGTCATTACCCGGTAGCCGTCTTTGCTCAGATAAAAATCTTCACCTTCAACAAAGTTATCGTAACTATCCGAAAACAGGTGGTCGAACATGCCCATCACTATAGGTCCTCGTCGTATTTAAACTTTTGCAGGAAATGTCCCATCCGGTCGCGCTTGGTTTTCAGGTAGCGCTGGTTATACTCGTTTGGCGGTACTTCGAGCGGCACAACATGGCTTACTTCCAAGCCGTACCCTTCAATACCAACCCGCTTGACGGGGTTATTTGTCATCAATTTCATTTTAGTGACCCCCAGGTTACACAGAATTTGTGCACCAACGCCGTAATCGCGTTCGTCGGCCTGGAACCCCAGGTGAATATTGGCCTCAACGGTATCCATGCCTTCATCCTGCAGTTTGTAAGCAGCAATCTTGTTCATCAAACCGATGCCACGTCCTTCCTGCATCATGTAAACCAACACACCTTTACCTGCGTTCTCGATCATCTCCATCGCTTTGTGCAGCTGCTCGCCACACTCGCACCGGTACGAACCAAAAATATCGCCGGTCATGCAGGATGAGTGCATCCGGACAAGGATTTCTTCACCTTCTTCCCAACTACCTTTGATGAGTGCGACATGCTCTGCCCCATTCGACTTCTGGCGGAAAGGAACAACGCGAAAATCGCCGTATTTCGTCGGCATGCTGACTTCTTCTCCCCGATCAATCAGACTTTCAGTCTTCATCAGGTAAGCAATCAGGTCTTTTATGGTAACAATCTTGAGGTCGAATTTTTTGGCCACTTCCATCAACTGGGGCAAGCGTGCCATTGTCCCGTCTTCATTCATGATTTCGACCAGGACACCAGCTTCTTTTAAGCCAGCGAGACGAGCCAGGTCAACAGCCGCTTCGGTATGTCCGGCACGACGCAAAACGCCCCGGTTTTTGGCTTTCAACGGGAAGATGTGCCCCGGGCGTCCCAACTCCTCAGGCCGGGTATTCTCGTTGGCCAACGCCATGATTGTTTTGGCACGGTCGCTGGCCGAAATACCGGTCGTACACCCATAGCCAATCAAATCAACAGAAACGGTAAACGGAGTTTGATGAGAGGACGTATTTTTACCAACCATCAAATCCAGCTCCAGTTCTTCGCAACGGCGCTCAGTCAACGGAACGCAGATCAACCCACGTCCGTGGGTAGCCATAAAGTTGACTTTCTCAGGTGTAATCAACTCGGCTGCGGCGCAGATAAAATCTCCTTCATTTTCGCGATCTTCATCATCTACAACGATCACTAAATCACCATTTTTAATGGCGTTAATCGCTTCATGTATCGTATTTAATTTGAACTCGGTCATTATAATTATCTCATTTTCAAAATGCCGCTGCAAAACTACGCAAAAATATTTACAATCGAATGATTTCGGGGAGTTAAGCCCTTCGCGATTTCTCCCATGTAACCTTTTGTTTCCCGTTCAAATAGCGGAAAAACCCTTTTACGGAGGCATAGTTCATTACAGTAAAGTAATACGGGACAAAAATCAGCTTGTTCCTGACCTTCCTGTTCTCAATCAGCCAGCCAATTAGGGCAAAAAGGTACATTAACAATTGGATATAAAAGAAGATGGTGTAAAAGTCGGAATGCAAAAAGGTACCATCCCTGTATAAGATTAAAAAATTAATAAAAAACAATCCAAACAAGGCGAAGGGAGCCACAGTCCACCGCAAAACCTTGTGCGAAAGATATTGCAGTGTCAACCACCCAAAACGAAACGGGTTAAGCAACTCGGGCAAACGAAGAAAGGCTTGCAACCCGCCGGCCGCGATCCGGGTTTTACGTTTTAACTCTTCGGAAACATTAGCCGATGCCGTTTCGGCAGCATAGGCTTTGGGGGCGTAGGCAATTTTGTATCCCTTGCCGGCAATGCGCAACGAGATGATAAAGTCATCCAGGATAGTATCGGGTTCGACAGGTTCGTACAAATCGCGGCGAACTGCAAACAATTCACCAGCCGCTCCAACGGCCGAGCTTAACCGGGCATCCAGTTTCTTTATACACGACTCGAAACGCCAGTACATGCTTTCGCCCGAACCAGCAGCATTGTCACCCGGCTTTTCAAGTATCCGTTTTTCACCGGCCACACAGCCAACCTTTGGATCCTGAAACTGCCTGACAATCTCAAGTACAGAATCGGTACCCAGAAACGTGTTGCTGTCGGAAAAAACAACCAATGGTGCATCTACGAACTGCATCCCGCGGTTCATGGCATGGATTTTCCCTCGCCGTTCCGGTTCGTGTTCAACCTGCAATTGGGGATACTCCCGCAGCAATTCCGGCGTTCCATCATCCGATCCGTCGGTCAGCCAGAGGTATTGCAATTTTTCCTTCGGATAGTTCAATTTGAATGTATTTTCAACCTTTGCCTCAACAAAAGCAGCTTCGTTGTATGCTGTCACAAAAAGGCATACTCTCGGCAAATCCCTCTCACTCAACAGATATTCTACCTTTTTTACAAACAGGTTTTTTATTTGCACCAATACCCAGAGCAAAATTGAATAGCCCAGAAAAGTATAGGAAACGATGAAAAATAATATCCAGAAAATCGTTTCAATCATGAAGGTGCTGCTTATAAAAATCGATTAATGAACCAACAATGGCCAAGTTATCAAATTTCTCATGAATGAGATCTACTGCTTTTTGGGAAATTCTATTAAACAGGGCCTTATCCTCAACCAAACGTTCCACAGCTTTTACAAACTCATCCGGATCATCGGCAATCAGGATGTTTTCCTGATCGACGGCAGGAATCCCCTCGCATCCGATTGTTGTGCTGACGATCGCTTTTCCCAAAGCCATCCCTTCAATAATTTTGATCCGCATTCCGCTGCCCGAATGCAACGGCACGACCATTATTGCCTTCGAATTCATAAAATGGTAGGCATCATCCACTTCTCCCAGATAGACAATTCCTTCATTTTTAAAATGGGTTTGTATCCACTCAGGTGCATTCCGTCCGGCGATGTAGAAATTCAGTTTCGGGTATTTTTTATGAATATCGGGCCAGCAATGGGTTATAAACCAGATCAAACCTTCCTGGTTCGGAGACCAATCCAGGGCCCCCAGATGGAAAAGGGAAGGATATTCAAGGTATTTAGCTGTCGGGACCAAAGTAGACAAGTCGATACCTGTTTGAGAAGTGTGCCGGGGTTTTGTGTTTCCCAATTCATCCAGCATTTTCCCGTCGCGCTCGGTAATTGACACGAGCAAATCATAGGTATCCAGATAAGAAATTTCGAACCGCCTCAGCCTGCGGGCAAGGATACGCAGGTAAAGCTTACGGCCACCTTTCGAGAGACGGGTACTGCGCTGCCATATTTCCTGCTCGATGTTGTGGGCCCGGTACACCACCAAGGCCTTACTGTGCCGTCGGATCAACGGAATATACGGACACAGGTAAAGACCTTCCAGTTGAATGATATCAAACTGTTGTCCCTTCAACAAATCGATCAGTTTATGGCTAAATTCTTCGTTAATAAAACGGGCTGCATTGTACGGCAGACTGGAAAAAAGCAGGTTCGACAATAATCCGAGCATGCTTAGCGGTGCCGGCACATCAACCAAATGAAAATTAATTTTTTCAGAAAGATGCTCCGGAATCTCATCCGGGTGGATATGATGTTTCAGCGTATTCATAGCCAAAACAGTCACTTGATGGCCATGAAGGAAAAACCCCTTTGAGAGTGTGAGAGTGGCAATAGCACCACCATCCTTTGGGGGCCAGGGAACTTTATTGGTCAGCTGAAGAATTCTCATTTTCAGAATTTTCAGTATTTCGGCGCCAGAACAAGATGAAGTTGATGAAACGTTTGATTTTATGCTGATAGGTTTCAACATTCATAATGCCGGAATCATTTGCAGCTTTATAGGTTAGGAAAAATCCAAGAGGGAGGAAGATCAATGTAGAAAACCACATTCCTTTAAACATTGACCACATGTCTTCGCGTGCAAATTTTTCGCCCGAAATGGAAACCATGTAGTAGGTTATGAACATCAGAATAGAAACGACCACGGGCATACCAAGTCCTCCTTTTCGAATGATGGCCCCCAACGGCGCCCCGATAAAAAAGAAAATCAAACAGGCCACCGACCAGGTAAACTTCCGGTGTTTCTCCATCGTGTATTTATTCACAGTCTTTTTGAGATTGTAAAGTTCAAATACATTCTGATCAATCACCTGCTTATTCATGCGGGCCTGGCTCAATGCTTTCATCAGGATTTCCTCTTTCTGCATCGGATCGAGACGGGTAAAAACCCCGGCATAATCGACAGTACTGTCCGCTTCGAAAGTACTATAAGTCCTCAAGCTATCAATCAACTCGCTCTGTTCAACAACTGCCCTATTCAGTGCATCATTATAGCGCATTGATATGGCAAACCGGCGAACCCGGTATCTAAAATCCTTATACAATGAATCTTCCGAATGAACCAGTTGATCCAGGTTCATCATGCGATATGCATTGCGAAGCAAATTTTCATCCGTCCGTTTAAAATCAAACCCCTTGAGCGAAACAGTCATCACCTGCTTCTTAAAATGGGTTCTTCGGAATGGATAATTATTTCTTCGGGAACGGTTGTTCGGATCATCATCTTCCGCGGTTTCCCCGTCAAACAGGGTCATGACCATAAATTTCTTGTCTTCCGATATCTTCATAAACCCGGAATCAGCAATGGTTACAGATACGTTTCCGGCAGCAGCCGACGTGTGGTCATAAATCATAACCTTATAAAGCATATTTGACGTATGACTTTTACGCTCCACTCTTATGCTGTAACCATCAATGTCGTTTGTAAAAACCCCTTCGGTAATTACCATCTCCGGCTTCTGCTGTTTCACGCTCGTCATCAGCGCACCAAATTTCAGGTTCGTTTTAGGAAGGATATTGTTCGAAAAATAAAAGGCAAACAACGTTAAGAAGATGGCAATAAGCAGCAATGGGCGCATTATCCGGAACAAAGAAACACCGGATGCTTTCATGGCAACCAGCTCATAGTTCTCACCCAGGTCGCCAAAAGTCATGATGGATGCAAGTAACATCGCCAAAGGGAAAGCCATTGGGACGAGCGCCAACGAGGCATATGTCAGCAACTCGATAACAATGTTCCACTCCAGACCTTTTCCAACCATATCATCAATGTATTTCCATAAAAACTGCATCAGCAGTATGAAAACACAGATAAAAAAGGTCATGAAAAATGGCCCAAGAAAACTCTTTAGTACAAATCGGTGTAAACGTTTCATCTTATACTTTTGGGAAACGAATACAAAACTAAGTTATTTTGGAGAATTTGAAAGTTAAAATCTTTTAACAGCCCAGCACTCGTTTCAAATCAGTGATTTGGGTATTCCAAAGATCAGCAGCTTCGTCTTCTTCACCTTCCTCGGCAAAATCGGTAATCATGAGAGAAACATCACCCGTGAGGTCATCTTTATTGATCCGGAATTCAAAATAAGTTTCCTCATCATCATCTTCCACCCAGCTAAAACGGACAAATTTACTGTCCTTATTCTGAGTCATTTCAGCCACTTGCTCCGACTTATCCCACACAAAGGTGTATATCTTCCCTTTTACACGAACATCGTCAGCAAACCACTCGGTTAAACCCGAGGCAGTGCTTAAACGGTTATACAAAACTGCCGGCGAACAATTCATTGGATACTCAAGCTGAATCTTAACTTTTGAACTCATCATCGTAATGTTTGCCGCAAGATAGTTATTATCAATTAAAATTCAACAAGATTGAAAAAGAGGGAAAGAAAAATTTCACAAAACACTTGCATTTGCCACAAATAATATACTATATTTGCACCGCATTTTTAGGGAGACAACAACGGTTGTTGGTGTTTGTAAAGAACAAAAAGCAAAGCCCTAATGCTACAAATGATGGCGAGGTAGCTCAGGTGGTTAGAGCGCATGATTCATAATCATGAGGTCGGCGGATCATGCCCGCCTCTCGCTACGATACGAAGGGATAGATTTCTGAGAATCTGTCCCTTTTTTTATTTTTGCGAATGGGGTATTTTGTGGATCAATTAATAAATCGGGTGGATGGATAGGAATTGTTTTTATCTTTCGTCCATGGAAATTGACATTCTACTTAAATATCTTCTACCAGAAGAACTACTTGAATATTTTGAATTAAAA
>JBNKTK010000107.1:0-12850 GCA_050298035.1 Mangrovibacterium sp.
GTGAATACCGGCAATCCGGGGAACGGATTGGAAATGTCGAGGCCACTCATGTTGTAGTTGAACTCATCCTTGACTTTACTGGTTGGGCGGAGCCTGATCTGACTGTTCGGGTAATCAATTGTGACGTAAAAACGCCGCAGGATTTCTGCTCCCAATGTCCCGTTCCGGTCATCGGTTATGATCTGATCTACCAATTCGGCTTCGGGGAAAGCAACAATTGGTTCGTACATGATCAATGGCCCGACCCAAATGCCGCCAATCCGTCCTTTTTTTCCGTACAAATCGCCGTTCAACCCGCGTCCCAGGAAAGTTTCAATATGGTTTTCGGGCAACCCGATCCTTTCATCCGAACTGGTTGACAGCCAAATGGCATCGCTTGCCCCGGTATCAACAAGTAATTTCACCGGAACTTCTTCATTTTTATCCGTCATGATTGTCGTCCGCACGTAAGGTTTGTTGTGTTCAAAGTGCAAGGGCATAACAATATCACGGTTATTCACACGGTCGCGGTAGTATTCCGGTTTTGTCAGTGTCAGTTTGCTGTCATCATAATTGATCTCGACAACAAAATCTTTAAACAGATTGAAGCCAATCAGCCCATGAACAGGGATTCCAATAATTTGAGAAATCTGGAAATTTTCATTGATCACCATTTGGATTTCCTGATTGTACGAAACCAAACCACTAATCCGCATGGTATTGTTGCCCGAACGGTAAGCAGTCAGCGATTCTCCTTCTCCCAAACCACTGATCTTAACCGGCTGCATAAAATTAAGGCTCAACTTGTTCACATAGGGCAACTCGGTAATTATAGGGAAACGTACCCCTGTGTCGAGAATAAAATTGAGCGTATCCGAGTTGTTAATATTAACCGGGATGATAATCAGGTTACTGGCCGTTTTAAAGTTGATGGTGATTGATTTACTTCTGGGGTTTTCAAACTCGAACCGGTTTTTCCCCGGTGAAAATCTCATTTGCGCCTCATAATTGACACTTTCCTTGAGCGATACATAATCGCGGACAACAAGAATGTTATCTTCAATTTCGAAGATGAGAAAATAGTCTTTCATCAATTTATCGAGCACATACCGCATTGGCTTGTTGGCAATATTTAAGCTGATTTGCTTCCCCTCGACCAGTTTCGAGTTGTAGGAATAATCCAGGTTGAAATATTCGCAGATGCGTTGAATAACGCTCGACAGCGATTCATCTTCGGCAACGATGCTGATGTTTTGGTCCATTATCGGATTTTTTTGCCTTTCTTCCTGGGCCGAAGCGGCAAACGATCCAAAAAGTAACAGGCTGGCCATCACCCAAAAAGCAACATACCTACCAATTGTTTTCGTTTTCATGGCTTCATCATGTTTAGTTAATGACTCTTTTTCAACACGTAGAGCTCATTTTCTTTTTCCACGTCCAGTCCATGCGTTAATGCAATGACTTTGAGGATAAAATCAAGCGAGCGATCTTCGAAACGGGCTGTCAAGAGCAATTGATCCAGTTGCGGATCGTCGGTTTTGATCTGAATTCTGTAAACTTTGTTTAATTGTTCTATGACTTCCTTGAGGCTTGTTTTGTTAAAAATCAGGTCACGCGTTTTCCACGATAAAAAGTTTGGATTGTCGTTCCTGCTTTTGCGCAATTCGTTGCTCAAGCTTACGAAAACCCCCTTTTCCCCCGGATCCAGAATGACCTCGTTCAATTGCGTTGTTTCTGCTGACTGTATTGTTTCTGTTTTCTTTTTCGAGACTTGTACTTTTCCAGTGGCCACCACGACCTCTATTTCATTGTTTCCCGGGTAGGCATTTACATTAAAGCTGGTCCCCAGAACTTTAATATTGGCTTCTCCGGCATGAATGACGAAAGGTTTGTTCGGATTTGGCTGCACCTCAAAAAAAGCTTCTCCTTCAATTTCCACTTCCCGGATATTTCCGCTAAACTTTCGGGGATAGTTGATCTTTGTATCATGATTGAGTGTCACTACCGAACCATCGGGCAATTCGAGCCTCGAAATCCCGTAATTATCAACCACTACCCCTGCTGATTTTTCTTTTGACCAGGGTTTGCTTCCCACATAAAAACCAACCGAGGTGAGCAAAACCGCAAACAAAATTACAGCAGCTACACGCATCACCACCGGGCTTAAGCGGAATGTTTTGACAGCCGGAGCATTGGTTCGGATTTGTGGTTTTACCTGTTCCCAGGCATTTTCGGGATCGTATTTTTTCAATTTATAATACAGGTCGACCTGTCCGGAAGTTTTCACCACATCTTCCAAAATCTCCGCATCAATACCGCTAATCTCCGGTGTTTCCCTGCCATCTTCAACAGTATCAAAAAGCTGTTTGGCAATGGCTTCCCATTCTTTATCGCCGATATGTTTATTCTTTTCCATTTGCTTTTATGACAATTTATCTTCGGTTTCACCCTTAAGCCGTCTACCCGCCGACGTTAAAAAAATTACCATACCTATGAAATAATCTTTGTAATCCTTAAGCATCTCCCGAAGTTGTTTTAACGCAATCCCCATTTGAGCCTCAACTGTTTTAACCGATATATTCAGATGCCCGGCAATTTCCTTGTATTTCATCCCGTGTTCCCGGCTGAGTTTGAAAATCTCGCGTCGCTTTTCCGGGAGTGCGTTGATGCTTTCTTCAATCTTTCGCTGCAATCCTACTTCGAGAAAGTACGGTGAGGTATCCAGTTCATTTCTGTTATCATCCAGAATTTTTTGTGAATATTTTTGCTTTATTTTCTCATGCTGGATCACATTCAGACATTGATTCTTTACCGATCTGAAAAAGTACTGTTTCACAGAGGTTTCAATTTCCAGATCAAGCCGTTTGCCCCAAATCCGGACAAACATGTCCTGCACCACTTCTTCTGTTTTATCATCGTCCAGATATTGACGTGCGAACACGCACAGAGGAGCATAATATTTAAGGAAAAGTTTTCGGAAGGCCGGTTCGTCACCGGTTTTCAACCTGCAAAACAATTCCTGATCAGTTAGTTTGTCCATAAGTTTCAATTGACAGCCGGTAAAACCTATCCGGCCAAATGCTAAGTTATTAAAAATACAAGATGGATTAAACGCCTAAAACCCCTAATGACCGCGGAATAATTTTGTAACATGTAATAAGATTTTACTTTTGTGAAAATTGATGAAACAATATAATAGATGAGAGACAAGAAAGAAACATGGAGGTTCCCCCGGGCCTTTTGGGTTGCCAATACGGTTGAGTTATTTGAGCGGGCGGCTTATTACGGGGTTTTTATTGTCATTACACTGTATTTGTCCCGCATCCTGGGGTTTGGCGATTTGGAAGCGGCCCTGATTTCGGGTATTTTCCAGGCACTACTGTATTTCCTGCCAACTTTTGCCGGTGCTTATGCCGATAAGATCGGCTTTCGCCAGTCGTTGCTAATTGCCTTCTTCCTGCTGTCTCTCGGCTATGGAGGAATGGGGCTTTTGCCTACCCTTTTTGAAAGCTCGGGGTTGGTGGAATATGGCGAAAAAACTATTTTCCACGGACTTGACACCTCAAATGCAAAATACGCTATCCTTCCTTTAATGGCATTAATCATCCTTGGAGGGTCATTTATAAAGTCAGTTATTACCGGAACAGTTGCAAAAGAAACAACGGAAGAAAACAGGGCAAGAGGTTATTCCATCTTTTATGCCATGGTCAACGTTGGTGCCTTCTCCGGAAAAACCATCGTAAAACCGTTGCGCGAAGCCATGGGAAACGAAGGTTTGATCTGGATCAGTTTCTTTTCTTCCGGGATGGCCATACTTGCATTATTTGTTGTTTTTCTGATGTACAAAAGCCATCGTCATTCGGGTGAAGGGAAAAGCATTGCCGAGCTTTGGCAGGCGCTGGTCAGAATATCAACAAACGTCCGTCTGATTCTTCTGATTGTTATAATCACCGGGTTCTGGATGGTACAGCACCAGATGTATGCAACCATGCCCAAATACGTGTTGCGTCTGGCCGGCGAAGGAGCCTCTCCCTCGTGGTATGCCAATGTAAATCCATTGGTCATCTTCCTGACTGTTGGCTTCGTTACTCAGCTAATGCGGAAAAAATCGGCCTTGTTCAGCATGACCGTTGGAATGTTTATCATGCCCCTTTCAGCGTTTTTTATGGCCTATGGCAATATTATTCAGTCAGGCGAAATACTGGGTATGCACCCGGTGGCTTTTATGATGGTTGTTGGGATTGCCTGTCAGGGTTTTGCCGAAACATTTATTTCACCGCGCTATCTCGAGTTCTTTTCATTGCAGGCCCCCAAAGGAGAAGAAGGACTTTATCTTGGGTTCAGCCATCTGCATTCATTCCTTTCGTCAATAATCGGATTTGGGCTTTCGGGTATCCTGCTTCAAAAGTATTGCCCCGATCCCCGCTTATTTGAGTCGCACGAGGCCTGGGCTGAAGCAGCATCACATGCTCACTACATTTGGTTCTTCTTTATTGGTGTTGCATCAGTCTCTGCAATTGCGCTCATCATCTACGGGCTGGTTGTAAAAAAAATTGATACCCTAAAACAATCTGCCTGAAACTTTCGTTTACATGAAAAATTAGATCAAAAAGATATGAAGAAAATAATTTTTGCATTTTGCTTTGTTCTGGTAGCTGCCTTTGGCGCAAATGCACAGGACTACAATACTGGAATCGGTCTCCGCGGAGGTTTCTTTAGCGGACTAACAGTCAAACATTTCCTAAACGAGAGCAATGCCCTTGAAGGGTTGCTATCAACCCGTTGGAGCGGGTTCGACATCACCGGCCTGTATGAAATCCACAACCAGGCTTTTAATACCCCCGGCCTAAACTGGTACTACGGTTTTGGTGGCCATATTGGCTTTTGGGATGGCAATCATGTAAAGTGGGCTGACGATTATAACAACTATACCGTGATTGGTGTGGACGGTATCCTTGGGATTGAGTACAACTTTTCGGAAGTTCCTATTAATATTGGATTGGACTGGAAACCAGCATTAAACCTGGTAGGACATACCGGTTTCTGGGGAGATGGAGGAGCAATCTCAATCAGGTACATTTTCTAAAAAGACAACCTTTGTTGAATAACTTATAATCAGACGGCTGGGATCAGCGATGCATTTAATGCTGAAACTTTTTAGAAGATTTTGTTTGAGCAAAAGAATTTTCCATTATTTTTGCATCGCTAATTCAGGCCCGGGTGGCGGAATTGGTAGACGCGCTGGACTCAAAATCCAGTGATAGCAATATCGTGCGGGTTCGATTCCCGCCCCGGGTACAAAAGCATTCTGAAAAGAATGCTTTTTTTGTTTTCACATACTGCTTTAAAAAAATAATCAATTATAGCATTTATGTAAAACTTTCAATATCTTTGGTAAGCTAATTCGTATTAACAGGTACACCATGACAATAGATGATAACCCAAAAATACTTATTGCTGAAGACGTTGAGTCCAACTATTTGTATCTCAATGCAGTGTTAAGTAAAATTAATGCACAGATTTTTTGGGCAAAAAACGGACTCGAAGCCGTTGATATCTTCAACACACAAACAGATATTGACTTGATTTTGATGGACCTACAAATGCCTGAGATGAATGGCTACGAAGCGACCCAGGCCATTAAAACAAAGAACCCCGACATTCCAATAATTGCACAAACAGCTTTTGCCATGTCAGATGACCGGGAAAAGGCACTGGAAGCCGGTTGCGATGATTACCTTGCCAAGCCAATCAAATCAAAAGATCTTCTGAATATCGTGGAAAAATACATCCACGTTTAAAGAAATTAAAATATAAATCGGGACAAAACGTTCATTTCTTGGCTGGAATGAACGTTTTTTTGTAATTGTTTGTTCGAATTACGACCGATCATTTATTACATTTGGACTCAAAGAAAATTCAGGATGAAGTGAGCATGATCCAGGATAGAAACCAATAGGAATGACCGTTTTGCATTCATGCGAACCGGAACAAACCGGAAGTCCGCCTGGTGATTCGACAGTCCATTGAACCCAAGAAAATAGACATATGAAGAAGAAGCAATATTTACTCGATCAACGTTATTTGAAAATGGCGGCCATCTGGGCACAAAACTCCTATTGCAAACGCCGTCAGGTTGGAGCAATCCTGGTAAAAGACAAAATGATTATCTCGGACGGGTACAACGGTACCCCATCGGGGTTCGAAAATGTTTGCGAGGATGATGACAACAAGACAAAGGCATACGTCCTTCATGCAGAAGCAAATGCAATTTCAAAAGTGGCAAAATCGAACAATAGCAGCGAGGGAGCAACCATGTATGTGACTTCTTCCCCCTGTATGGAATGTGCCAAACTCATCATTCAGGCAGGGATCAAACGTGTTGTTTTCACGGATAGCTACCGCCTTGAAGACGGGATTGATCTTTTAAAACGTGCCAATATTGAAGTCATACAAGTAGAAGCCGACAATTAATCGTTTTACTAAAGCCAACAAAACAATAGAGAACATGAACAAGAAAATAAACATCTATCTGCCAATATTAATCGCCCTGTCTGTTATCATTGGTATCTTTCTCGGCAACAGTCTGAGCAAGTCCCCCTCGGTAGGTTTTCAGAACTTCACACACCCCAAAGTAAGTAAGCTAAATGCTATTGTTGACCTGATTGCCAACGCCTATGTTGACTCCATTTCAACAGAAAAACTGGAAGAAGAAGCAATCCCCGAGTTGTTGAAAAATCTTGACCCGCACACAACTTATATCCCTGCCCGCGACATGCAGGAAGTTACCGAAGAAATGCAAGGCAATTTTGGCGGGATCGGCATTCAATTTTCAATCCACAATGATACCGTTCAGGTAATTGATGTCGTTTCCGGTGGTCCTTCCTATAAATTAGGAATCCTGCCCGGCGACCGCATTGTTATGGTCAATGATTCCGTAATTGCAGGCGTTGGTGTTAAAAATGAGGATGTGCTCCACCTTCTCCGGGGCGAGAAAGGGACAGAAGTAAATGTTGGCATCAAACGGAAAGGTATAAAAGACCTGATTAGCTATGATATTATCCGGGGCGATATTCCTATCATCAGCGTTGATGTAAATTACATGATTGACGAAAATACCGGTTTTGTCAAAGTCAGCCGGTTCGCAGAAAAAACTTACAGCGAATTCATGGAAGCGCTTGATAAACTGGACAATCTTGGTGCAAAAAAAATCATCATCGACCTGCGCGGAAACCCGGGAGGTTATTTGATGGCCGTTGTTAAAATGGTGAATGAATTCCTGAATGAAGGAGAATTGATTGTTTACACCGAAGGTTATTCGCAGGCACGGAAAACCTATACAGCAAACAGCCGAGGCAAATGGCTCGGGAAAGACGTTTTCGTTCTTATGGACGAGTATTCAGCTTCGGCAAGTGAAATTTTTGCCGGTGCCATCCAAGACAACGACCGCGGAGTTATTATCGGACGCCGTTCATTTGGAAAAGGACTGGTGCAGGAGCAAATTCCGTTTAACGACGGATCGGCTTTGCGCTTAACTGTTGCACGCTACTACACCCCGAGTGGCCGAAGCATCCAGAAACCATACGAGGATGGTAAAACCGAATATTACCATGACATTATGAACCGCGCGGTACATGGCGAATTCCAGGTGGCAGACAGCATCCAGTTTGCAGATTCCCTGAAATTTGAAACCAAAAGCGGACGCGTTGTTTATGGCGGGGGTGGAATTATGCCCGACTACTTTGTGCCGATCGATACAACCGGTTATTCCGACTATTATTCAAAAGTCACACAAAAAGCCCTTGTTTACCACTTTGCCTTTGAGTACAGCGACAAGAACAGGGAAAAGCTAGGAGAGCTAAAAACTGCTGCCGATTTTGACGAATACCTCGCCCAAAGCCATATTCTGGACAAGTTTGTGCATTATGCCGAGAAAGAAGGCGTGAAGACAGACAAAGAAGGACTGGAACTTTCTGGAAAAATCATCGAAACCCAGATAAAGGCTTACATTGCCCGGAACATCATCGGCGAAGAAGGGTTCTTCCCTATTATTCAGCAAATTGACAAAACTCTGCTTAAAGCTATCGAAATCTCCAAATCAAAAGAATCAGTTGAAAAACTTTTAGCTGTAACAAAATAGCTTTTCATCCGTCATATGGGTTTGAAAGACCAAGCCCATGACCGTTGATGATTATAACAAAACCGTGAACCAGCATGCTGACGGAGTTTTCCGGTTTGTTTTGAAGAATATCAGGGATGAAGAAAAAGCCCGCGACGTTGTTCAGGACAGCTTTGAAAAGCTCTGGCGGCACCGTGACCAGGTTTCAGCGGAGAAAGTCAAATCATACTTGTACTCAACGGCCTATCACCGGTTAATTGATGTCGTCCGGAAGGATAGCAGGCTTAGTCTCATGGAAGACCACAAACAGCCGGAAGATTTTCATTTTGAGCAATATTCCGACTTAAACGAGGTGCTGAACCAGGCCATAAAACTTTTACCGAACGATCAGCGATCGGTATTAATGTTGCGCGATTACGAAGGCTACTCTTATAAAGAAATCTCTGAGATCACGAATCTCAACGAGGCTCAGGTAAAAGTGTACATTTACCGGGCCCGGGTATTTTTGAAGAACTATATCGGTAAAATTGATGTTTTAGTGTAGCAATGGAAATCAACCGGTCAAACTACGAGATTTACTTTCTTGATTACATCGACGGCAACCTGCCGCCCGGTCAAATCGATGAATTTCTGGATTTCCTTGAGGCAAACCCGGATTTGGCAGAGGAACTGAAATTGATCAGCGAATTCAGGCTCCCGGAGGATTCAGTTGTGCCATTCCCAAAAGAAAAACTTTTGAAAGAAGATCTTTCGGGTGGTTCCGATTTCGATTACCGGGCTATTGCTTTCATTGAAGGCGACCTGGGGCAGGAAGACCAGGATTCGTTTTTAAATGAAGTCAGAACTGAACCGGCCAGACAAAAAGAGCTCGATTTGCTAATGAGCATCCATTTGAAACCGGATTTGAACATCAGTTTCCCCGACAAAAAATCATTAATCAAAAAAGACAATCAAAAGCAACTGATTATCTGGTTGGGTAGGATTGCTGCTATTTTTGTGCTTGGGATTTTCATTTATACAATTTGGCCCGCAGAAAAAATACCAGCCGGGCAAACTCCTGCAACCCTCGTTCAAAAAAACGGGATAAATCAACCACCGACAAGTACACCTCTAAATAAAGTTGAAGAACAACTGGCTGACATACCTTCACAGCCTGAGACAGAACAGCCTGAAGAATCGACAACGCGGAATGAAGAACCCAAAAAAGAAGCAACTGTTTCTACATTAAATGGGGAGGAACCATTACTCGCATCGAGGGAAGAAGTGCCGGAGATGATTGTTCCCCTGGAAGCAGCCATTCCGGTAAAACAACCCGAAAGGCTGGCGTTCAGCACTCCCGGAACAAAAAAGACTGACTATGTAGGACTGGATCAGTACCTGGCACACAAAATACTGAAAGCGCCCAAGGGTGAATCATTCACCTTTCAGAACCTGGCCAAAGCCAGCCTGCATGCTGCCGAAAACATAAGCAACGAACGATTGGCAGTTGAAACAAATACTGACGGTAAAATCTCTGAAATCAATTTTCACAGCCGTTTGCTTGCTTTTTCAATTCCAGTGAGAAAAAACAAATAAGCCTGTAACTTTCTCCGAACCCTGCCCGTCATAGGGCTGAAACTAAAATTTAGAGTCATGAAAAAAATTCTTATCTCCTTGTTAATCCTGTTGATTGTAACTTATGCACAGGCACAGGATACGGCCAGCGTAAATGTTCTGGGCAGCAAAATTGTGGAAGTCAATGAAAACCCGGACAATACGGAAGTAAGCCTGCTGAATAATAAGATAAATATCCGGGACAATTATGACAACGATACGACCAACATTCGCCTTTGGCATAAAAATATCGAAATCATCGAAGGGGAATCACGAACCAATATCAACTTCAATCGGGACAAAGATTGGGATGATGAGTGGGAATGGAAAAAGCACAAACGTTTCAACGGGCACTGGTCTGGTTTTGAGCTTGGTGTAAATGGCTTGTACAACCCGGATTACAGCATGTATGCCAATCCGAACAACGAATTCATGGAGCTTAACCAACCGAAATCACTGGAAGTTAACCTCAACTTTGTCGAATACAACATTTGCATAAAGGAAGACCGGGTTGGCCTGGTTACGGGGATGGGATTTTCAATAAATAATTACAAATTCGACAACCCGCTTACCATCGATAAAAATGCAGCAGGTCTTATTGAAGCTGTTCCGCTTGACGGAAGCAAATTCGACAAATCAAAACTGACCGTATCCTATTTAACGGTTCCGTTGATGCTCGAATTTCAGATTCCGACAAACGGACATTCCGATCAACTGTTTATTTCCGGAGGAATGGTTGGTGGAATCAACCTGGGATCGCATACAAAAGTGAAACTGGACAATTCAAAAACCAAAGATCGCGGCAGTTTCAATATCAACCCGTTCAAATACTCGGCAATTGCCCGTATTGGGTTAAAAGATATTTCACTCTATGCTACTTATAGCCTTTCGCCGCTGTTTAAAGATGACAAAGGCCCTGAATTATTTCCGTTCAGCATTGGTATTGCCCTGGTAAACTTCTAACAGATAACAACATCAGAAAACAGAATGAAAAGGTTGACCAACAGTCAGCCTTTTTGTATTTCATGTCGGGCACAGAAACAGAACTCATTCAATGTGCTATTTTGAAAATTGATTCATACCTTTGTTAAAGCCATGAGAAATGAATGACAGGCAACTTCGTGCAAAACGATGTTGAAACCTGCTTGAAAGTTTTTTAAGGAAGTGTCCGACAGAAACCATAAACTGTTCAGTGTGAAAAGACTTATCCTGATTATAATTTTAGCTGCCTTGTTTGTGCACCAGGCTGTCGCGCAACAAGACTCGATCCCCCGAAAATATTCCATGTCCGGGAAAAGTCCCAATATTATCAATCTGCAGGATCAGGTTGTTGAAGGATTCAATTTCTGGGAAGAAGATTTCCGCGGCCACTGGTCAGGTATTTTCTTTGGGGTAAACGGACTCGCCAATGCTGATTATTCTGCATACCCTACCGATGAGCAGGACTTCCTTGATGTAAAACTTCTTCGTTCCAGCCTTCTTGATATAAACCTGTTCCAGATATCAAAAGGGCTGCAACGCAACAGGAATAACATTGGCTTTGTAACCGGTTTGGGAATGGAAATCCAAACGTATTACCTCGACCGAAACACGAGCATCATAAAAGGTCCAACCCGGGTTGAACCTGATAAACAGTATCTTGATGCCAATCAGAAATCGAAGCTTGCTTCAACCTATCTGAGCGTACCGGTGTTGCTGGAATTTCAAATACCGGTGAAACGCTACGAAAACCCGGTTTACTTTTCGGCCGGCGTTACAGTACACAAACGTTTAAGCACGCATACCAAAATAAAATACCGGGAAAACAACCAAAAACAAAAGCTAAAAACCCCTGATGATTTTTACATGACTGATTTCCGTTATGCCGCAACAATCCGGATGGGGTATCGCTGGGTAAATATTTTTGCTACATACGATCTTCGCCCACTGTTTGAAAAAGACAAAGGCCCCGAAGTTTACCCGTTCTCGGTCGGCGTAGCCCTGATTTCATTTTAATTGCCTGACATCATATGTAAATAATCCGGCCGAAAATCCCATTTTTGCATCAATCTGAAAACAACATACAATGAAACTTTTACTTATCAGCAACTCAACAATGCCAGGTGAGGAATACCTGGGTTATCCCAAACACCAGATCAAAAATTTTCTTGGCCACGCCCCGGTAAAAGCCTTGTTCATCCCATATGCAGCTGTTACTTTCTCGTTTGACGAATACGAGCAAAAAGTAAATGAGCGGTTTATTGAAATTGGCCATTCCGTAGTTGGAATTCATCATTTTAACAATCCGGCACAGGCTGTTGAAGAAGCCGAAGCGATTGTGGTTGGAGGTGGAAATACCTGGCAATTGGTTCGCATGTTGCACGATCAAGGTCTGATGACGGCAATCAGGAATAAAATACAGAACGGGACACCCTACATTGGCTGGAGCGCCGGATCGAACGTGGCTTGTCCCACCTTGCGTACCACCAACGACATGCCGATCATTGATCCGACCAGCTTTAACACGACCGGACTGGTTCCATTTCAGATTAACCCACATTATTTGGATGCTAATCCCGATGGGCATGCTGGCGAAACACGTGAGCAACGCATACAGGAGTTTATCGAAATTAACCCGGAAACATACGTGGTTGGCCTACGTGAAGGAACAATGCTAAAACTTGAAAGCAACAACCTGGAATTGATCGGGGAACTCACCGCCCGCATCTTCAAAAAAGGTATGGAACCAAAAGAATTGAAAGCGGGTGACGATTTTAATTTTTTGCTGAATCTTCAAGGCTACTAGTATAATTAGCCATCATATTTCTATATTTAAGTCAAATATGAAATTTATGACTGAAATTGAATTAACCCAAAAAGTAGTTTCTTATTTTGAAAAGAATATTTTCGAGAACCACATAAATGCCTCATTAAATATTCATTCCAAATTAAAATCATACAATATAAATCCTATTGTTGTAAAATACTTATCAAAGATACTTGACGACAGATATAGTCCTGAGGGTGTTGCCAAAGCCCTTTTTTATCCACGTGTCCTTGGCACATCTATAAATACTTCATTTGGCACCCGGATACAAAATATGTTTGTAGAATTAGGAATTGCTGATGGTTCATTGATTAAAGGGATGGATATTGAATTCATTGATAAAACCGACAAAA
>JBNKTK010000108.1:0-12699 GCA_050298035.1 Mangrovibacterium sp.
CCTGTAATTTCCTTGGTTTGAGCCAAAACCGACTGCAAACCAATTGCAAAAATTGCAAGCAATAATGCGATTTTTTTCATAGAAATAATTTTAATAATTAAACAGCATCAATTCTTTACTAAAGAAAAAAGGACAGTAAATATGTAATAAATTCCCCTTTTTAAATCTGGTTGGCTTTAACTATTCCCCCAAACAGTTAAAACCTGATTTTTCGTTGTTTATTAATTTGAAACCTTCAATTTCAATTTGCAAATAAGTTTTAAGGTTTATTAACAAACCTTAACTAATGCAAAAATAAAAATTAAAACTTTACTTGAAAGTAGGGCGGCTGAAAAATACAATATGAAAACATGACTTTTGTCAAGTTTTGCAAACTCATTGGTTATCAATACACATAGATGGAGTTGCATATGTTCCTTTTTTACAAGGAATTGATTGCACTATCTGGAATGAGTCTAAATTAAGTTAGGCTGATTAGTTGTGTTAATTTTTCGATAACATACGTTCTTGGACAGGGGGTGTCTTTATTTTTTTTATAAAAAGAGGGAGCCTGGTGGTTTGTTTTAGGGGGGTGTTGCTTGTAATTGCCATTTTTTCTCAGGTAGACCTGGTCGATTCCCATGTTTTGTGCTCCTTGTATGTCGGTTTCCCATGAGTCTCCAATCATCAAGCTTTTATCTTTTCTTGCATTGCTATTCATTAACGCATGTTTAAAAATACGTTTGTCCGGTTTAGGGGCATTTACCATCTCCGAAATGAAGACTCCTTCGAAAAAATGGGTCAGGTTGCAATTATGCAGTTTTAAGGTTTGGACTTCTTTAAAACCATTTGTTATGATATGCAAATGGTAATTCCGGGATTTTAGATAGGTAAGTGTTTCTGTTGCGCCCTCAATCAACTTGGTTTGAACAGACATAAAATCCAGATATAAATTGTTCATCTCAATCGCATCAATGTTTTCGATGCTAAAATGTGTTAAAGTGTCTTCAAACCGTTTCCGTATTAAATCTGATTTTCGTATCTCCTGCTTTCTGTACAACTCCCATAAGCCGGTATTGATGTTTTCATAATGATCATAAAAAGTGTTGAAATCGGGTATTTTGTTGCCTAAATCTAACTTCTCTATCGTAAGCAGCATGGCTTCTTTGGCATTTGCATCGAAATCCCAGAGTGTATTATCGAGATCGAAGAACAGGTGATCATATTTCCGGTAAAAGGCCATTATTCTTTTTTCCCTTCCAGTACAATTACGATTTCTCCTTTGATGGTTTTGGCTTTGAAATGTTCCAGTACCTCTAATATTGTCCCCCTGAAATTTTCTTCATGCAATTTTGATATCTCCCTTGAAACAGACACCAATCTTTCATTTCCGAAAAATTCGGCGAATTGTTCCAGCGTTTTAATAAGCCTGTAAGGTGATTCGTAAAAAATCAGGGTGCGTTCTTCATCGATTAGTGATTGAAGCTTTTTTTGCCGGCCTTTTTTAACCGGGAGAAACCCCTCAAAACAAAAGCGGTCGGAAGGAAGGCCTGAGTTAACCAATGCCGGGATGAGCGCAGTTGCACCTGGTAAACATTCCACGTCAACACCTAACTCCAAACAGGATTTTACCAGTAAATAGCCAGGGTCGCTTATCCCGGGAGTGCCAGCATCTGAAATCAGAGCAATATTTTCACCGGCCTCAATGCGTTTGGCGATATTAGATGCAGTTTGGTGTTCGTTGAATTTATGGTGTGAACTTAGTTTATTCTGAATTTCAAAGTGGTGAAGCAGTTTTGATGAAGTCCTGGTATCTTCGGCCAAAATCAGGTCAACTTCCTTTAAAATCCGAATGGCCCTGAAAGTCATATCTTCCAGGTTGCCAACCGGGGTGGGTACCAAATAGAGCTTTGCCATGTTATACGCTGGTATTAGTTTGAGAATCTGCGTTTAACTAATTGCGCAAATTTGAGACTGGTGTCGTTTTTCTTCCACTTAAAATTGTTGCTCAAATAGCCAACTGCTTCTTTCAGGTTATCCATCTGGTCAATCTGTTTGACCGTGGATTGGAATAACACGACATCATTATTGAAAAGCTCCCGTATGTACTGGAACCGGTCGTTCAGCCCAATTGCAGATTCAAGTTTTTCAATTGGAGAACTGGCTAGTTTTTGATCAAGCTTATTGCTGTCGGACATTAAGTCGTTTAGCGATTTTCCCTGGTTGAAATACTCCCCAACAATCCTTTTGTTCGTTTCGGGATCTTCATCTGGTTTATCTTCCGAAGGGAGTTCTACCGTTTTCACATTGAATTCTTCTTCTTCTTCTTCTTCTTCTGTCAATTCATCTGCAAAATCATCTGCAAAATCATTGTCCGGCTCTTCGTCTGTCTCATCGGTTAAGTCAGCAGTTTCTGTTTCATTTTCTGCCTGATCGCCAATATTTGCTTCCATAACCTCTGTAACGATATCTTCCTGGTGACTTTGGTGAGGATGTGCTTCAACTGGGGGTGTCTCCACATTTGGTGTTGCAATTTTCACTTCCGGTTGGACAATGTGTTCTGTTACGACCTCTTCTTTTTCTTGCTTTTCTTCTGTTTGTTCGGCAATACGACTTGACGGTTGTTCCTGTGGTTTAACCGGAATATGCCCTCCATCCTGTGGGTAATGGATTTCTTTCAGGAACTCAAATTCCTGCATAACAATTTTTGATTTGCTCAATGCAAAATCAATTTCAAATTTCGAAATCTGATCTTTATGGGCAAGTTCCTGTGTGATTTCAGCTAATTCATCCAGGTCTTTTTGTATAATCCGAAGCAGTTTGTTTCTTTCCATATTTTGTTCCAAACTATTTAACTCGACAATTTCGTTACTTTTGTAAAAGTACTAAAATCTTAATTGAATAACGGTAAATGTTTCTTGAAAGGGATGTCAGTCACCGGAAATCCGGTGGAAGTATTGAAGTGATTGCCGGCTCTATGTTTTCCGGTAAAACAGAAGAGTTGATCCGACGGTTGCGGAGGGCACAATTTGCCCGTCAGAAGGTTGAAATTTTCAAGCCGGTTATTGATACGCGTTATTCGCACGAGGCTGTTGTTTCGCATGATGAAAACTCCATTCAAAGCACACCGGTTGAGAATTCGGCAACGATTCTCCTTCTCTCGGGAGATGTTGAAGTAGTGGGGGTTGATGAGGCCCAATTTTTTGATAAAGGATTGGTGGATGTTTGCACCAGGCTGGCTGATCAGGGAATCCGGGTTATTATTGCCGGCCTTGACATGGATTTTAAAGGAAAGCCTTTTGGACCAATGCCGGAGTTGATGGCTGTTGCCGATTATGTGTCGAAAGTGCACGCCATTTGTGTCCGTTGCGGGAATGTGGCTCATTTTTCCCATCGGTTGATTTCCGGGGACAAACAGGTACTTTTAGGTGAAAAGAATGAGTATGAACCTTTGTGTCGTACTTGCTATAATAAATTGAAGTAGAAATGCACCGGTTTCGTTTGAATCAAATCGCATCTTTTGTAGGTGGACGGATAATCTCCGGAGATGAGCAGTCCGCTCAGTCCGAAGTCCGGACAATATCAATTGACAGCCGGACAATTGCCGATGTCTCAACTTGCTTGTTTTTTGCAATCAAAGGAATCAGGCATGACGGGCATCTTTACCTGGATGAATTGTACCGGAAAGGTGTCCGCAATTTTGTTGTTTCAGATGAGACTATGAATATTGAAGATTATCCGGGTGCCGGGTTCGTTTATGTTGATGATTCGCTGGATGCCTTGCAGTGTTTGGCTTCTGCTGTCCGTAAAGAGTATCAGTATCCGGTTTTGGCAATCACCGGGAGTAACGGGAAAACCATAGTTAAAGAGTGGCTTTTCGAACTGCTTCAGAACGACCGGAGGATTGTCCGCAGCCCTAAAAGTTATAACTCGCAGGTCGGGGTTCCGCTTTCGGTTTGGAACATGACCGAAAAATTTGACCTCGCCATTTTTGAGGCCGGAATATCCCAACCGGGTGAAATGGAAAAACTGGCTCGAATAATTGCGCCGACAATTGGGCTGATAACAAATATTGGCGATGCGCATCAGGAAAACTTTCGGGACCAGACCGAAAAGACGGATGAAAAACTGGCGCTTTTCGATTCGTGCGAGTTGGTTATTTACCGGAGGGAGCAGGAACTGGTACATCAACGCCTACACGCAAAGTTTCAGGCAAAAAATGAAAAATTGTTCACATGGTCGTTGACCGATCCGGCAGCCGATCTGTTTATTCGTGCAAATAAGAATGGGGGAGGAACGGAACTTTCTTTCTCCTGCAAAGAAGAACAGCACCTTTTGAAAATCCCTTTTGTTGATGATGCATCCATTGAAAATGCTTGTCATTGCTTGGCTTTTATTGTTGCAACTGGACAATTGACTGAGAAAATCAAACCACGGTTTTCTTCCTTGCTGGCTGTTGCCATGCGGCTTGAGTTGAAAGAGGGAATCAATAATTGTACATTAATAAACGACTACTATAATTCGGATATAAATTCACTGGAGATTGCATTGCAGTTTTTAACCCGGCAGTCTTCAGTGGGAAAACAATCGAAAACACTTATTCTTTCCGATATCCGGCAATCCGGCTATACTGCAGGTGAATTGGCGCGTGTGGTTGCCCGGTTGGTTAACCTTTATCGTATCAATAAGTTGATTTGTATCGGTGAAGAGCTTTGGCAGCATCAATCATTTTTCACGGGGGAAGTCCGTTTTTTCCGGCGGACGGAAGATTTTCTTTCCGATGTGAGGCCTTCCGAATTTAAGGGAGAGCAGATTCTGCTGAAAGGTGCTCGGGAGTTTCGATTTGAGCGAATTGCGGCTTTACTGCAAAAGAAATATCATCAAACCCAACTGGAGATTAACCTGAATGCTTTGGTTGAAAACCTGAACAGGTACAAGTCGTTGCTAAAACCGGAAACGGAGGTGATGGTTATGGTGAAAGCATTCTCGTATGGGAGTGGTACCGTTGAAATTGCCAGGGCGCTCGAATTTCAAAAAGTCGATTACCTGGCTGTGGCTGTGGCCGATGAAGGCATCGAGCTCCGGCAGGCGGGCATTGAGACCCCGATTATTGTAATGAACCCTGAAGAGCACAGCTTCGAGGTGATGCTGGAGTATCGGCTGGAACCCAATATTTATTCCGTTGAAGTATTTCAGCAGTTCGACCAGGTTGCGAAGCGGATGGCGGTAACTGACTATCCTGTTCATCTTAAAATTGAAACAGGAATGCATCGCCTGGGGTTTTCCGATGAACGGGAGTTAACAGATGTTTCATCTAAAATAGCTGATGGTGGAAGATTGCGGGTTCAATCGGTTTTTTCTCATTTGGCAGCGAGCGACGATGTTGTTCATGATGATTTTACCAGGGAGCAGTACACCCGGTTTTTGAAATTGAGTGAACAGGTACTGAATAGTCAGTCTCATCCGGTTATCCGGCATATTCTAAACTCTGCGGGGATTGAGCGTTTTCCAGATTTTCAATTGGAGATGGTTCGCCTGGGGATCGGGCTTTACGGAGTGCCTCAATCGGGGGCATTGCAGGCTGAAACGGTTGCCCGCTGGACAACGGTTATTTCCCAGGTCAAGAACGTTGATGCTGGCGAAACGGTTGGATATAGCCGGAAAGGAAAGGTTGGGCAGCCTAAAAAAGTTGCGATCATTCCTGTCGGGTATGCAGATGGCTATGATCGTCGCCTGAGCAATGGGGCCGGAAGGGTTTGGATTAACGGGAGCCAGTATCCGATAATCGGGAATATTTGCATGGATATGGCCATGATTGATGTGAGCGGGGCAGATGTGGAATCAGGCGATCAGGTAGAGCTGATGGGTGAACACATCCTGTTGAAAGATCTGGCCCGTTGGATGGGGACAATTCCGTATGAAGTACTTACCGGAATTTCGCAGCGTGTGAGACGGATTTACATTCAGGAATAAATTCAGCTAAAACCGGAGATGAAACAAAAAATCCCGCCGAAGCGGGACTTTGTTATCCAAGTTTACTAATTCGTTCCAATTTTTGCAGATCAAGGATTTTGATCTTCCGGCCGTCAATGGCAATCACCTTTTCCCCTGCAAATGTCGAGAGTGTGCGAATAGCATTTGACGTTGTCATATTCGACAGGTTGGCAATGTCCTCGCGTGACAAATAAGCTTTCAACGATACTCCATCGTGTTCAAAGCCGTATTTCTCTTTCAAAAGCAGCAGGGATTCTGCCAGGCGTCCGCGGATGTGCTTTTGGGTTAAGGTAACAGTTCTGGCATTCGAGAAACCAAGCTCGCGTGCCAGTTTGCGAAGAATCTTCCCGGAGAAATCAGCATTTTTAAGAAGCTTTCCGAAAAAATGTTCCGCATTGACATGACAAACCAGTGAATCTTCAAGGGTGACTGCAGAGGCAATGTGAATTTCCTCGGCAAGCAGTGCCCGATAGCCAACATATCCCATTGGTTTGGTCATGCGGATAATTTGTTCGCGGCCTCCGACCCCTTCCTTAAATATCTTCACTTTTCCTTCAATCAGGAAAATGAAGGCTGAAGGTTTGTCGCCTTCTTTGTAAATAAACTCGTTCTTTTTAAAATTGGTGATAGTAATTTGAGGTAGTAGTTCTTCTTTTTCTTGAGGGCTCAATAAGCTGAAAACCGATTTCGAATTTTCAAAAATTTCTTTGATCCCCATTTCTTGGCTCAGCATAGGTTCCAATTTACATGTTTTACAGCATCAAAGTTAACCAATTTTGTGAAATATGGAATTTTTTTGTGACTTATTTTCAGTCATTAATGGAAACTTTACGGCGAAAACGATTGCACCGTTTTGGAGAGGGCAAATGACTAATCTGAGTTAGGAATATCGTGCAACAAGGGGCATTTTTCTCCCAAAACCAAAAGCTTTCGAGCTGACCCTTAAAATTGGGGGGGTCTGGAAGCGTTTGTACTCATTTTGATTGACCATGCGTGCCGTACGGAGAACAGTTTCCCGGTCGAAGCCCTGGTTGATGATTTCTTCCGGCGATTGGTTTAGCTCGATATATTTGAACAGGATTGCATCCAGAATTTCGTAATCAGGAAGCGAATCGGTGTCCTTTTGGTCTGGGCGGAGCTCGGCCGATGGTGGTTTGATGATACTGTTTTCAGGAATGACTTCCTCGTTTCGGTTGATGTAGCGGGCCAGCTTGAAGACATCGGTTTTATAAACATCGCCCAAAACAGACAAGCCGCCGTTCATGTCACCGTAAAGGGTGCCGTATCCTACTGCGCATTCACTTTTGTTGGTTGTGTTTAGAAGAATGTTGCCGAATTTGTTCGAAATTGCCATCACCAAAATCCCCCGGGTCCGTGCCTGAATATTTTCTTCAGCAACGCCGGGAGGAAGGTTTTCAAAAATCGGGCTGAGTTCATTTTCAAACTCGTTTACCATGTTCTGGATGCTGATGATGTCGTAGCGGATGTCCAAATTGTTGGCCAGCTGAATGGCATCAGCAACACTGTGGTCTGACGAATACCGGGATGGCATTAAAATCCCTCGCACATGTTTGTTGCCCAAAGCTTCGGCCGCAAGCGCGCAAACAACCGCTGAATCAATTCCTCCGGAAAGGCCCAGCACCACATCGGTGAAACGCATTTTTTGGAAATAGTCGCGAATTCCAAGAATAAGCGCCTGGTGAATCTTGGCGATATAATCTTTTTCTTCCTGTTTGTATTCCTGAATATTTTCAGTGTCCACAATATGGAAATCTTCTTCAAAATAGTTCATTTCAACAGGAATTGTTCCGTCTGCGCTGACATAGCATGAACCTCCGTCAAAAATCAATTCGGTTTGAGCCCCGGTTTGATTGACATAGATGATGGGCACGTTATATTTTATTGCATTCTTTACCAGGATATTCTTCCGCCAGTTTTCCTGATTGTACGAGAAAGGCGAAGCTGATAAGTTGATGACCAAATCGGGGTTCAACTTACTTAGTTCTTCCATTGGCGAAGTCTGGTAAAGCTTATCTTTCCCAAATTCGTTTTGCGTTGGCTGTTCGTCCCACAAATCTTCACAGATGGTAACAGCAATCTTCTTTCCTTTAAACTCAACGACACTAAAATCGCGGTTGGGCTCAAAGTGACGGTATTCATCAAAAATGTCGTATGTCGGCAAAAGTGATTTGTGCCGGATGGCTTCCACTTGTCCGTTGTTCAGGAACCAGGCCGAATTGTGCAATTTCTTTCCCCGGCTGCTGGTGTTGATGCTTGGTGCACCAACCAGGGCGGCAATGCCAACGCATGATTTGGCGATTTCCAGAACCGTTTTTTCTGCCTTTTCAATAAACTCTTTTCTTTCCAGCAGATCGTGCGGGTAATAACCGGTAACCGACAGCTCCGAGAAGACGACCAGTTCCGCTCCTTCCGCCCGCGCTTTTTCAATAGCCGTAATTATTTTTGACGAGTTATCCTCGAAATTGGCAATATGGTAGTTTAACTGGGCAAGTGCAATTCTCATACAACTAATATTAAAATTCAAATCGGGGTAATGGCCGACTATACCGGAAACACAATTTCACCAAACTCGCGGGATCCAATTGTTCCCCCGACAAAAATAATTGAAATAGCAGAAAAACAGGGTCTAATGCTAGAAAACCAGCCCTATTTTAAATGTAAGTGAATTCAGTGTGGTTTTTTCGTCAAAGGCATTGTCTGTTGTTACATCCACGAGGCCGTTTTTGTAGATCAGTCCGAGGGTTAGCGAGTTTGCTCCGCCCAAGTCAAACTCCGAACCTATTCCGATGTTCATCGCCAGGTTGAACAGGTTGACTTCTTCGTTAATGTCGCTTTTGTCCAGCAGTTCGTCGTTTGTATCGCCTTTAGCACCTATGTTGATGAAACTTGATAGCCCGAACTGTCCCCAGTATGTCCAGCGGTGGTATTGGCTGGTTTTTAGTTTGATTGCCAAAGGCACCTCGAGGTATTTCAGCCGGTAACGAATGCTGCTTCCCGGATTGATCGATTCGCCTGCAAAAGTAAAGTGATCAGGCCAGTAATAATCCAGCTCACCTCCTGTGTTATTGATCAGCAAACCGGTTGTCAGGGCATATCGCTCTTGGGTGTCAAAATAGATATCGGCATTAAGTCCAAAGTCAAACCCCGCGGTTGCACGCCCTCTGGATATTTCTTTCATCCCCGAAGTCATCCAGTTGATTGACGGGCTTGCTGAAAATGATAAACGGATTGATTCCTGTGCCGAAACGGTGAAAATTAAAAGTGATAAACCTAAAAATAGAATAAGTTTCTTCATGCTTTCTGAATTTCTGTTTAATTGAACAATGGTTTTCGCTTAATTTGTAGCTGCAAATCTCGAATTTTAATTTCAAATAGACAATAAAATCATCTATACAACGTATGTCTTCAAAAAAACAGTCTATGCTCCGGAATTTTCTTTTTTTCTTTTTTTTGTTGGCTTTTGTTGCCTGCCAGCGCAACCCGCTAAAGGTTGATCTTTCTACTGTCACAGTTGATTTGGCTTATTTCAATTTTGAAGATGATTTGTTTGCGGCGAAGAATGACCTGCCGAACGAATTGCCTGCCTTGGACGAGAAATACAAAAAGTTTCTGCCTGTTTTCACGTATGAGATGATCCGGATTGGAGGTCCCGAATCACCGGATTATCTGGATCAGTTCCAATCGTTTTTAAATGATACCCTGATTCTTTCGGTCAAGCGGAATGTGGATGAAGCAATAGATAAAGAAGGATTAAAAGAGGAATTGACCGAGGCATTTCGCTATTATCGCTATTATTTCCCGGATCGGGTTGTTCCTGAAATTTATACCTGTGTCAGTGGTTTTAATCAGTCTATTGTGATGACTGACAGCCTGATTGGGATTAGCCTGGAGAAATATCTGGGAGCCGATTGTCCGTACTACCAGCAGCTGGGGATTGCCGCTTATAAATCGGCGAACATGCATCCCGGGAAGATTGTGCCCGATGTCATGTATGCCTGGGGCATGACCGAATTTCCGTTTGATGGAAAAGCCACCCACTTGATTGATCACATGATTTATGAAGGGAAGCTGCTTTATTTTCTGGATGCGATGTTGCCGGATTTGGCCGATACGCTGAAAATTGGTTACTCGGAGAAGCAACTGGATTTTTGTAAAGTCAAAGAAGAAGCTATGTGGACTTACATGGCTGAATACAAGCTGCTTTATTCAACTGAACGGATGGACGTAAAACGATACATTGACGATGCTCCTTATACCTCCAGTTTTACGGCTGATTCTCCCGGCAGGACAGGTGTCTGGCTGGGCTGGCAGATTGTCAGATCGTACATGAAAAATAACCCGGAGGTAAGTTTGCCGGAATTGCTGAACGACAATAATTATCAGGAAATATTGGTGAAATCGGGCTATCAGCCGGGACGGTAATTTACTCCCTGATGCTTAAAATATACCCACTGCTGTGGATATTCTTTATTTCAATTGAGGGGTCATCCGACAGATATTTCCGGAGTTTGGTGATGAACACATCCATACTTCGGGCAGTGAAATAGTCATCATCTCCCCAGATTTTTTTCAGTGCTGTTTCGCGTGGGAGCAGGTCATTTTTGTAGTCGCACAACAGTCTGAGTAGTTCTGCTTCCTTTGGAGATAGTTTTTGCTCGTTTCCGTTTCGAGAGATACTTCGTTTTTGGGTATTGAACAGGTAACTGCCTATTTGATATTCAATGTTTTCCCTGTTAACCTGATTGCCTCCCCTGTTCAGAATTGCTTTTATTTTGCAGATCAGCACTTCCGTGTCGAAAGGTTTGGTCACATAATCATCTGCGCCAAGGTTGAAGCCCTTGATGACGTCCTCTTTCAATGCTTTTGCTGTTAAAAAAATGAAGGGGATGTTCTTATCAATTTTGCGGATTTCGCTTCCAATGGTAAAGCCATCCACGTTAGGGAGCATCACATCAAGCAGGCAGAGGTTGTATTGGCCGTTGCGGAACCTGTCCAGTGCGTATTTCCCGTCATCGACCCAGGTGGCCTGGAAATCATTTAGTTCGAGGTACGACTTTAACACTGCCCCGAAACTCAGGTCGTCTTCTACCAAAAATATGTGTGGTTTTTCTGTCATTTTTTTTACCGCTAAGAACACAAAGTTTTCGCTAAGGATTTAAAGTTTATTCACAACTCGTTTTATGCCGTGTTTAATTAGTGCGATATTGAAATTTATTAAAAGCCCAAGCGTACACCCGGAAAGTTTTAGATAGGTTAAGATTTGTGCCAAATGGACATCGTTTAATCCGTCAACTGCCTTTATCTCAATAACTACTTTGTTTTCAACAAGCAAATCTACCCGGTAACCAATTTCCAGTTTGATGTTTTCATAAATTAGCGGCAGGGGTTTTTGTTTTTCAACAATTAAGCCTGCTTTGACCAGTTCGTACAATAAACACTCTTCATAGGAACTTTCCAGTAATCCGGGACCTAATGCTTTGTGTACTTTATAAGCACAATCAACAATGATATGGGATAATTCGTTTTCGTTTAATAATGTCATTTTGCGGTCTTTGCGGATTCTTCTAATTCTTTGCGGTTAACAATTTTACAAAAAATGGGTTTCTTTTCCTATAAGAACTGTCTTTGACTTGATTACTATTCTTTTACAAATGGCAAAAAGATATCAAAACGGCTTCCTTTTCCCGGTTCGCTTTGTACGGTAATGCTGCCCTGGTTCGCTTCTGTAACAGCTTTTACATAGCTCAGCCCAAGTCCAAACCCTTTTACGTTGTGGATGTTGCCGCTGGTTTGCCTGTAAAAGCGCTCAAATATTCGTGATTGAACGGCTTTGCTCATCCCGGTGCCGTTGTCAATCACCGAAATCACAACGCCCCGGTTAACATTTTTGGTTTCTACCCTGATCTTTGGGGTGTCCGGTGAATATTTATTGGCATTGTCAAGCAGGTTGTAGATAATGTTGGCACAATGTACTTTGTCAGAAGTGACTGTCGGGTTTGTCGCTTTAAGGTTGGTCGTAATTTCACCTCCGCGTTTTTCAATTTGCAGCACGATGCTTTCAATCACCTCTTCAATAAGCTGGTGTATTTGAACCGCTTCCCAGTTGAATTCAAAATCCTTTTTATCCAATCGGGCAATGGTCAGAATATCTTCCACCTGCCGGTTCATGCGGGTATTTTCCTTTTTGATCATGTCGATGAAATAATGGATCTTCTCCGGCTTCCCAATTACCTTCTCATTGATGATGGAGTCAGCAGCTACTGAGATTGTTGCGATTGGTGTTTTAAACTCGTGGGTCATGTTGTTGATGAAGTCGGATTTCATCTCCGAAATCTTTTTTTGCTTTAGCATGAATAAGATGCTCAGGCTGAATGTCAACAAAATAATAAGAGAGAAAAATAACGATGCCAGCAGAAGCCAAGAAACAGACTGGTAGATGTATTTCCCTTGCGAAGGAAAATGGAGAAGAAGGTCTGAATTCTGTTCGAAAATTGCATGCGGGAACAACCGGGTCTTGTATTTCGTAGTGGTCAGCGCCAGGCTATCGGCTTGTTCGCTTAGCTCGCGAATGGTGTCGTTTTCTGCAATGGCCAGGTCAAAGTCGATTGGTATATCCTTATCAAGCAACTCTTTTTTTACCACATCTTCAACCTTTTTCATGGGAATGTTGCCGGGACTGAAAGCAGTGATTTCGGTCACAAACTG
>JBNKTK010000109.1:0-12555 GCA_050298035.1 Mangrovibacterium sp.
TTATCTATGTGAAGAAAATATTTTTTCACATCTGTTGTTTCTGTAACCTGAAAAAATCTTCCTAGTGGTTTCATAACAAAGTCAATTCCACCATCATTTGCATTGGTTCTACCAGTTTTATAAAGTTTTAGATTCTCTTCTTCGATTTCGTCAGGTTCAAATCCAAAATATACAGTTTGGTCAGAGTAGAAATATTTAAGAATAGAGAAACTGACAATTTCAAAAATTCTCGCATCAACGTTTGGTGCAAGTAAACCTAAAACAAATTCAGATGTTTTTGGGGTTTGCTCATCCTCAATCTCTTTTAATTGTTCACATGTTTCAATGAACTGTTCAAATGAACCTTTTTTAACTTCAACGTAGGCATCAATAATTTCTATCACAGCTATTGCAAGGTTAAAACTAGTCTTGTTTGCTTTAACTCTTGTCAAGTTTTCATTAAACCAATATCTGTTAGTTTCAGGAACTCTTATTATGGGAGTATATTCACAGGTTGGGAAGAATTTTTTAAATTCCTCATTCATTCTATGGTTTAAAGCGTGATTCTGAAGTTTTGAACCAAATGGTAATTCTCTTTGACGTTTGAATAAATCAGAAAATTTTGCGCCGTCATACTCAGCGTAGCCCTTTTTATTGTGATAATCATTGCTTATATAATCCTCAATCAGAACATAGATGGCATAAAGATTTCCAAAACTCCCACGGGATTTCGAACCTTTATTAGCTGATTTCGTCTTGATATTTAAATACTGTAATAATTCACTGTTTTTGAAAATCTGTTCTGCATTGTCTCCAAAATGTTTTACAAGAATCTCATCGATTTTGTCTGTAAATGGGTGTCTCATATTTTAGGCTCAAATAATGTTTGCTGTTGAGAATTTTTAATTTCGTAGATCTTTGGTTCTTTATACAGTTTTTCACCATTTAATTCTGATAATCCCTGAACCCGTCTTAATCCAATTTTTGCAAATTCTTCATTTATCTCAATACCTATAGATTTTCTACCAAGTTTCTTTGCAACAAATGAAGTTGTGAAAGTACCAGAAAAAGGGTCTAAAACAAGGTCGCCAGGATTTGAACTAGCTTTAATAATCCGTTCCAACATAGCAATTGGTTTTTGAGTCGGGTGATTTTCATACTCATCCATTCTATAGCGTACTCTTGGAAATTCCCAAACATTACCTGGCACTTTTTCATTGCTATATGGTTGTGGTGGATTTTTCCGATAATCAATAAGCTTTCTTTTTGCACCTGTTTTAGCTTCTACCTTAATATCATCAGAATTAAAAGTGTAATTCTTTTTATCCTTGACACAAAAAAGTATTGGTTCATACATTGAACCATAGAAATTTTTAGCTTGAACTCCTGAACTATCATACGACCATACAATCCTAGAAAGAATATTAATTTTATCTCTTAGGTAAATATCAAAATATGGTATAAATTGAGTTGATGTCATCACGTAAAAACTCCCAGTAGGGTTAAGCTTTTTTAAGCATAAATCTATCCATTGATAGCACCAAGCTAAATAAGATTCATCTGTTGCCCACTTGTCTTTTAGACCATTAAAATCTTTCCCAATATTGTAGGGTGGGTCTACAAATATTAAATCAATACTTGAGTCTTTTATTTCGTTTTCCAGAACTTCAATCGCATCACCCTGATAAATAAGGTGTTCTTCATGCACATGCTTAATCATGATTCTCCTTTTTTTGATAATTAACTCTCCTTTCTGCAACTTTTAAAGCATCTTCGCCATATTCTTCGTCTTTAATCTCATAGATTATTTTATCACTTAACCAATCAATAGTAAGTTCCTTTTCCGGGACATTAAAGTACGAAGCAAAGTTTCTCACTTGTTCCTTTGTTGCTTTTCTCTTGCCATTCTCAATTTTACTCAAAATTGCTTGATCAATATTAAGATGAAAAGCCACAACTCTAAGTGGTTCATTTTTCTTCTCTCGAAGTGCTTTAATTTTTAATCCAAAATCATTCATATTTTGAAGAGATTCATTTTGACAAACATAGTCAAATTCATCACAGAATACAAAGTTGATTTCAAAAGTTATCTATTCGTTTTCAACAGTGTGTCGGCAAAAGTTACACTCTTTGGTAAGCTTTGGTTTGAGCATCGGCTCGTGGGGCTTGCCAATGTGTCAATGTGCGTTGGCTTTCATTCCTTTTTAGCGGGTTGGCAAAACAAAAATTCCATCAGCTTGCACTGTCGTTCGTTTTTCCAGCCTTGCACCCAACAGCCCAATATATATAAAATATTTCACATGCCTATTGTCGTTTTCTGTCAAACAAGGAAGGATAATTTTTAACTTACAACGGACGCATTCAATCAAACCAAATGCAGGTGATAAAAGCAATAACATCGGTATAAATCCTGCAATTATAGTCTTCCCAGAATTTATGCCGATGCTAAAAACACGACCCTGATCTTACAAACAAGTGCCTGTTATCATTCAATAACTGGTCGAAAAATCAATTATTCCCTTTTTCAAATCCTTTTACTTTTAACCATTTTTGGCAGGCATCTGGCCAGGTGGACTCGGGAAAGAGTCGATGCCAAATGTCCACCGGCAGAAAATCCCATAACGCCAATTTTGTTTGGATCAATATTCCATTCTTTGGCATGCCGACGTACCAAACGGATGGCCTCTTGTCCGTCCTGCATCGGGCCAATAGATTTATCAACCATAATTGAGCTATCGGGCAAACGGTATTTCAGAACGAAAGCAGTTATTCCCAGTTTATTCAACCACTCAGTAACCTGTTTCCCCTCGTGCTCAATGGCCAGTCCCCAATACCCGCCTCCCAGGCAAACAACAACTGCCGTTCCGGTAGCTTTTTCGGAAGGAGCCTGGTACATATCCATGGTTGGATTGGTTACGAACCGCATCTTAATCCAGTTATTGGTTGAATCAACCGTTTGTATAAAATCCGTATTTGAAATTGCACCAGGAATTTTGCCATCCCAAATAGCGATAACCTTGTCTTGCCCCTCTATAAATTCCCCATTATCACCATTAGGCATGGTGACACCAGTACTGTCTGTTTTATACCTTGAATATTTATTTTTCTATCTCCTTTGCAATAATCCCGGCCATCACCTTTGCTGCCTGTTCATTTGGGTGGATGCTATCCGGGAAATTAGCACCCTGATCCATCATTTGATGGTAAAGGTCAATGACCGGCAAATGATTTTTCTTTGCCAGTTTTTCAATTACAGGAATAACCCCATTAACAACGATAGAATCGTTGATGCCCCACTTTGTTTTAAACGCAGGAACGGGCAAGCATAAATAAATTTGTGGATTTTCCGGTATGGTTTTAAAGGTATCTATTAAAGCCTGGTAATCTTTTTCATACCGATCTGCATGCCAGTTATATGGTTTAGTGTCATTGGTTCCTAACTTGATAACGATAATATCAGGGTTAAAAGCAAAGACATTTGAAAACTCCTTGCAAATCCAGTACGGGAAATCACCTTTTTGCTGAAGTGTTGTTGCACTTCTGCCTGAGTTCAATACCCGGTAATCGGCACCAAGGATACTGTCCAGCATCACCGGATACCCTGTTTTGCTTTGAACTGCAAAACCATAACCTTCTGTAATGCTATCACCCACGCATGCTACACGGATAACTTCATTTGTGCATGAGCTCACTACTATCATGCAAAACATTGCATAGAACCAAGTATATTTTTTCATCTTACAAAAAAACTGTTTCATCGACGTATAACTTTTTGTGTTCCTATTATAATGTTCTTCATTTGACATTGCAGGTTATTCTCTTCCATTAAGATGCCTCTGGTCAATGTCATTAAATTTAAAATTTCAGTGTTATTGCGATCCCGATGGCCATCGGAAAAGATGTAATCTGTTGATTAATTACAGATTGCTTCTTCCTCCTATCGTCGTCATCGCAATGACGATCTTAGCGATCCCTTAACTTAATGACATTGTGCCTCCGGTAGTCCTTCAACTTCAACAACAACCACCTGATCAATTTCATCCGGGGCATCCTCCGGTAACGAAATATTGATTTTTCCATCATTAACGGTATAATCAAGTACATCTTCCGAATCACCCATCAGGTATATTTTTTCGATGGTGTTTCTCAATACAGGAATTGTCAGCTCTCCGTTTTGCGGCCAATTAAAAACATGAACAAACAGCTTTCCTTCCTTCCGGGTGTAAAAGCCCCAGTCCGGCTCTGTTTTATATGGACTGCGTTTCGCACCATAAATGCTTTCTCCGTAAATTTTCATCCAATTTCCCATACTTCGCAGGGTGTCGGCTGTTTCCGACGGAACAGATCCGTCTCCTTTGGGGCCAATATTGAGCAAATAATTACCATCTCGTGAAACAACCTTTACCAATTCCTGAATCAATGTCTTGGTCGATTTATAATCGTGGTCATTCTTATTGTATCCCCAGGTCCTGTTCATGGTTTGGCAGGTCTCCCACTGGCGGTCGCGTGGAGCTTCCGGCACTTCCTGTTCGGGACATTCAAAATCTCCCAATCCAAAACTGCGGGCCACACGCTCATTGACTATCATATCCGGAGCCAGGTTGACCAGGTAATTGTACAGATCAATACCATCTTCTTTAGTCCACCACTTTTCCGGTGTAGGTTTATCCGCTTTGTATGTCCAGTCACCATCAAACCACAGCACAGCCGGGTGATATCGCTTAATTAATTCTTTGAGCTGGGCCTTCATATCGTGGATATAAGCAGTCCGTGCCTCATCCGATTTCATTGTCGAATAGGTACTACCATCGACATGATTGATTTCCTGTGAAGCGTGTCCCCAATCAAGGATTGAGTAATAAAGACAAAACTTAATATCATTTGCGTCGCAGGCCTTTTTCAATTCCATGAGCACATCTCTTTTTCCGAAAGGTGTGAAACGTTGCAGGCTGTACATCTTTTTTCCTGTAACATCTTTAAAGCCTTTCACCTTTGTGTCCCACATACTGAACCCTTCGTGGTGTTTCGCTGTGATGACAATGTATTTCATACCCGCATTTTTGGCAAGCTGAACAATTTCATTGGCATCAAATTTTTCCGGATTGAAATAAGGGGAAACTTTTTCCTGGTAATCGGACTTCTTCCAGTTTTCGATACTGAAAGCCCACTCGCCATGCCCCAGGTAAGAGTAACTTCCGAAGTGAATGAACATCCCGAAGCGGGCTTCGTACCACCAGCCTAATTTCTCCGGAATCTGGTATTGGGCTTTGACGCTATTGGTTGAACTACAAATGAACAATGTAATCCAAACTAAGATGACTGTATATTTATTCATAAAACGATATTTTTATTTCGTGTTTGCATGCTAACCAATATTTCCCTTTTCGGACACCCTCAAATCCAGCATACGGTTGTAAACAGAGTTATCTCCGGGAAAGCATTAGTTACTGCTTGATAAAACTGATTGCGCAACCACCTCCTTCACCCAGGTTCAGCTGCAGTGTATCGGTTGACTGAACTGTTTGAGTTGTTATCTCAACCTTCATTGGCTTGTGTTCATAACCAGTACCCGGTGCATCGGCATAAATGGTTGCCAGATATTTAGCTCCCTCATCTAAAAACGACAGGCTAACCGGCAATTGGCGGGCTTCTTCGTTGGTCATGCTTCCCAGGAACCAGTTTTCGCTATGGCGGTCTTTTCTTGCCACGGTAATGTATTCACCAATTTCGCCATTTAGCACCTTCGTATCTTCCCAATCAACCGGAACATCCAACAAGAATTTAAACTCAGGTTTGCCTTCGTAATTTGAAGGGAGATCGGCCATCATTTGTATCGGAGAATAGAGCGTGACGTAAAGCGATAATTGTTTGGCAAGGGTCGTATGCACTTTGCGCCCATAGCCCTGTTTTGTCTCAACATCGAAAATTCCCGGTGTAAAATCCATTGGCCCGGCCAAAAAGCGGGTAAAAGGCATAATACAAGTATGGGAAGGAGGATTGCCTTCACTCCAGGCATTGTACTCCATACCGCGGGCACCCTCACGGGCCATCATATTTGGGTAAGTACGACGTTCGCCGGTGTCCTTTATCGGTTCGTGAAAGTTGACCGCTAAATGGTGTTCGGCAGCTTTCGTCAATACATAGCGGTAATAATTTACCCCAAACTGTCCGTGATGCCATTCTTTCATATTGAGACGAGAACCCACTTGTCCGATTTTAATATCGTGCATTCCCAGTTTTTGATAAAGTGCCATTCCTTCATCAATCTGCTTGAGGTAATTGATAAGGTTTGAACCAGTTTCATGATAGCCAATCAGTTTGACACCTTTGGAGTTTCCGTATTCAACCACTTTTTCAATATCGAAACCATCGGCACATTCGGTAAAACTGAACATGTGCATGGCATTTTCGAACCATTGAGGGGTCCACCCCTTGTTCCAGCCTTCAATCAACAATCGGTCAATGCCGTTTTTTGCAGCAAAGTCGATATATTTTTTTGCATTTTCGGTTGTAGCTCCTTGTTTGGGGCCTTCCCAGAATGTGTATTTTCCAATGTGCATTCCCCACCAAATACCCATGTATTTCGAAGGGCGTATCCAACTGGTATCTTCCAGTTTATTGGGCTCATTCAAATTCAGGATCAGGTATGATGTAATCAGGTCGCCCGGCGTGTGCCCAATCTGGAGCGTTCTCCAGGGCGTCTGAAACGGAGCTTTTGTCTTCACTTTTACACCGTCGGACCATGGCACCAGGTCACATTTTAATTTGGTTCCCGAAGTATGGGCAAGCGTCATGCTGGCATAATCGACCAGTGCTGCTTCATGAATACTTAGATACAGGCCGCTTTTGCTCTCAATCGTCAGCGGTGTATGAACCGTATCCAATTTGCTAACCGGTGATTTGGTAAACAGGTACTCGTAACGGTTGTCGCGATAAGCGGGGATCCACCAGGCATCACCATTGTCTTTCAAATTGAATTCGGTTAATTCGTCGATGATAAACAAGGAGTCGCTATCCGCTTGTTGGGGATAGATGTACCGAAAAGCGACACCGTCGTCGAAAGCACGGAACTGGATTTCGAGTTGGCGCTTTTTCCCTGTCTTCTCCTGAAGGGTTACCGCAAGTTGATTGTAGTGATTCCGGATAAAGTGCTTTTCGCCCCATACCTGTTCCCATGTTTCGTCGAACGAGGAGGTTTCTACGTCTTTAACTTCCAGATTAGCATACAACGAATCCTGGTCGCCAAAAACGAACCCCATCTTTGAAGGCGCCAACACCTGCAAATCAGCCTGGGCAACAGAGTAGCATGGTTTGCCGTCCTTCAACTCAAACTGGATTTTGTTTGTGCCATCGGGTGACGCAATTTCATACATAACAGAAATATCCTTTTCCTTGGGTTGACAGGATATACAAACGGCTAAAACGGCAAGTAAAATTAGTTTCTGGATCATTGTAATTGATTGTCTTTTATTTATCGCTTTATTTTATCAAGATCACATTATCAAATATCCTTGATCTATCAAGGCTTCATTTTCTCAAAACGTGCGGCCCATCCTCCTCCTGGAGCTAAGTTTAGCTCTATTTTGTCTTTATTGCTTACGATTTTGTGTTCACGTTTATAATCAGTTGCATCGCGATCGGCATTTATCCCGTCGCGAAATATGTCTGCATTGTATTCTCCCTCCGGTAAAAAGGAGAGGTCGATGGTCACCGAACGACTGTCCCAATTGGTCATTGCACCAAGGTACCAGTTATCGTCTTTACAACGGGCGGTTACAATGTATTCCGACACTTTGGCATCCAAGATTTTGGTTTGGTCGAATACGGTTGGCACCTTGGCAATAAACTGGGAGCACTCAGCTTCCTTCATGTAGGCTGTCGGGTTGTCGGCCATCATTTGCAATGGCGCCTCAAACACTACGTACATTGCCAACTGATGGACACGTGTTCCCTGGCTCATGGGCATTGAGTTCGACGGGTGGAAGTTTTCTCTTGTTGCATTGCGCATCGCACCGGGTGTGTAATCCATCGGCCCGACCATCATACGCATAAAAGGGAGGGTTAAATCATAGGTCGGCACATCATAGGTTGCCCATTTCATATTCTCCAGACCTCTCACACCCTCAAAATTCAACACGTTAGGCCATGTGCGCTGTATGCCCGAAGGTTTCATCCCGTGATAATCGAGTACCATTTTATAGCGGGCAGCCATTTCTGCCAATTCGTAGCAGGAGCGCATTGCTTTTTGGTCGTCACGGTCAAAAAAATCAATCTTAAACCCCTTTACGCCCATCTCGGAATACTTCTGAAAAGCCTGCTCTTTTACCATATCGAACTCGTGCCATGCCGACCACAGGATAATATCCACATGCTTGCTTTCAGCATATTTCAGAATTTCCTTTAAATCAATTTCATCAGACATTTCCATCACATTATGCCCTTTGTACCAACCCTCGTCGAGTACAACATATTCGACCCCATACTCGGAAGCGAAATCGATGTAATATTTGTAGGTAGGGGTATTGATTCCGGCACGAAAATCAACGTGCGAAATGTTCCAGTTGTTCCACCAGTCCCAAGCCACTTTACCAGGCTTTATCCACGAAACATCGGCAATCCGCGACGGAGCAGCTAATCGTTGAGCCATATCATTATCCGCTAATTCCTTGTCAGTCCCGCTAAGAAAAACAATCCGCCACGGGAAGGCTCTGGGAGCCGATGTTTTAGCAATAAAATCGGCTCTTTTATCTACCATAAAGTTAAGGTTATCAAATCCCCCAACCCGTTCTTCCAATGGATATTTAGGAAAAACACCATGAACACCAAATTTTTCCTGATTATTTGTAGTGAAAAACATGCCCGGATAATCTTCCAGGTCCGTTTCCATCAGAAAAGCTTTTCTTTGGTTGCCCAAGTCAACTAAAAGCGGAAGGATTGCCAGTGAGTCGGCGCGGAATTGTGAAAGAGGGATATGCTCGTAAACCGATTCGAAAGCCGATTCAAATTTGTCGCCCTCACGTAAATCACGCACATAAGGCACCCATGCCTTGTAATCGGCTGCGAAATTGAAATTTGCCTCTTCATCGGCGATAACAATTCCTCCTGCTTTCGACGAGAAAAAACGATAGGCCACTCCATCATTGTAGGCTCTAAAAATTACGCCGTAATCTCCTTTGCAGGTTAAGACCAGTTGGTTATAATTATCCGAAACCGTTTCTTTCCGGTAGTTAACAGCCTTGATTTCATTATTTACCGAACTGCGTTTGGCCGATTCGATACGCACATTTTGGCCTAAAACCGTTCCGTCTGATAACCGTAACGATATGACCGACGGCGCTAGCACGGCATCACCGGCATTTGTCAATGTCCAGGACAAACCGGCGCCAGCCTCCACACTCAGAACAATCTGTTTGTCCGGCGATTCCAGTTGATAAATTTTAGATTTCGTTGCAGCACTGCAATTGAAAACAAAAAGAACTGCCCCAAAAAGCAGTACAAAATAATTGGTTAATTTTTTCATTGTTTATTTGTATTTGTTATTTCAAAATCTTTAAAATCGTCTTCAGACGAATGTCGGCAGATGATGCCCCTGCCATTATTTCAACGCTGCCCGGCTTGATGGCGAAGGATCCGGCATCCTGGTTCCAGCGGGCAAGATCTTCCCCTCTCAAATCAATAGAGACGGTTTGCGTCTTGCCACTCTCAATGGCAACGCGTTTGAATCCTTTTAGGCGGCGGACGCCGTCATCCTCCTTCACATAGATTTGGACAACCTCTTCCCCATCCCTTTTCCCGGAATTGGTAATATCGACCGAAACAGTTGTCGTTTCAGTCTGACTGAGGACATTTCTGCTCAACCGAAGATTAGCGTAACTGAATGTTGTATAACTCAGTCCGAACCCAAACGGGTAGAGCGGCTCTTTCTGGGCATACATATAGGTCCGCCCGTGACGGATATCGTAATCCATCATTGGTGGCAAATCGTCAATCGAATGTGGCCATGTTTGCACCAGGCGTCCTGCCGGATTTACATCTCCAAACAAAACATCGGCAACACCATTGCCCATCTCCTGGCTGCCGTGCGCCACCTGCACAATTGCCGGCAAATGCTCCTGCGACCAGTTTACGGCAAACGGAAAGCTACTTGTGAGCAACAATACCGTTCTGGGATTTGCCTTGAAAACCACCTTGGCCAAATCTTCCAGTTCCAGCGTTATTGCTTGCCGGTCAACAGCTTCCTTCCCGTCGCTCGCAACCGGTGCCTGTTCCCAACCCGCATTACCGGTTGGATGGTTGCCTATACACACAATCGCGATGTCGCTGTTTTTTGCCGCTATGTACGCCGAATCGACTTTATTGCTTTTTACATACGTTATTTTCACCTTGTCACCGAGAGCATTTTGCAGCCCCTGCAACACCGAAACCTGGTAAGGATGTTCTCCTCCGTACCAGTCCTGGAGCACCATATCGGCGTAAGGGCCAATCAGCGCTATCGAATTGATTTTGCTTTTATCCAAAGGCAAAAGTCCCTGTTCATTCTTCAGCAACACAATCGATTCTGATGTAACCTTGCGCACAAGAGCTTTTGTCACCGGTTTTGTCCACGGATCGATCGTATCCTTGACTCCAATTTCTTCATAAGGAGAACCATTATCCAGCAAGCCAAGCCTGATTAATACCCTGAACCGGCCACGAATCACGGCATCAATTTCTTTTTCGGTGATCAACCCTTCTTGCAATGCTCCCCTTACTGCCTCCTTATACCGGTCCAGAAACATATTGATTCCGGCATGAATACAAGCAGCTGCAGCTTCTTCCTTCGTTTTAAAATATTTGTGGTCAGTTACAAGCATGTTAAATGCCCCGCCATCTGTTGTGATAATCCCGTCTTGCCCCCATTCATTTACCGTAACATTTTTTAAAACCGGATGTACCGTACATGGAATTCCGTTGTAGGCATTATAGGCAGCCATATAGGCGCGGGAACCGCCTTCAGTTACTCCTTTGTAAAAGGGAAAGGAATAGTATTCCCTAAAAAGTGTCTCATCGTAATTTGAAGAGGTGAAAGTGCGCCCGTTTTCATTACTGTTTGAAAGGAAATGCTTCATCAATGACGCCACCATCCAGTATTTGGGGTTGTCGCCTTGCATTCCCTCAACAAAAGCTGTTACTAAGCGTGAAGTCAGAAAAGGATCCTCACCGTAACACTCTTCAGTTCTTCCCCAACGGGGATCGCGTCCCATATCGGCATTGGGCCCCCAAACGACCAGACCAGCCCGGTAATATTTAGGGCTTTGATAAACGTAACGTGCTTCGTAAGCTTGTTGTGCAGCAACTTCTTTCAGTAACTCGTCGTCCCACATTTGGGCCAAACCGATTGCTTGCGGGAACTGGCTTGTTGGTGTTTTAGGCCCATAGTTAAAACCCGGGCCGCCTTGCGATAGCCCGTGCAATCCCTCACTGTTGCCACTGCCTCTGATTCCCAGTCTCGGGACAGAAAACCTGGAACTCAAGCAATTAATCTTTTCATCAACTGTAAGTAGCGAGATAAGATTATCAATTCTTTTCTCATCATCTAAACTGGAATTTTGAAACAGATAGGGATTTTGGGCAAAAACATTCACAGAGAATGCCAGGCAAATACTAAGTATTAACGCTTTTCTCATATTTGGTTTAGGTTTAAAAGGTTAGGTTTTCAGTATCAAATCGGGCACAGATTGTTCCCGTGTTTAACAATAGAAAGAAGTTGTTTCTCAACAACCTCTTTCTAAAGTTCCAAATGATAAAAAATGCTATTTTTTTGCGTCTATTCCGCCTGATATAATATTTAATTTGAATCTAATCATACAAATATACTATCGCTTAACCAGGTTAAGCATGATAACATCGTTTTCGCGAATATCAAATTCTTTTGAAAAGCTTCCGTCTCCCCCGACTTCAACCTGTTCAGTTAATACAGGAGAACCATCATTCTGATTTTTTAGTTCCTCCACCTGTTGTCTGTTCAGTTGGTCAGGTCTGCCCATGTCAACATAACCGGTATAGGCATCATTTACACGATAGCCAACCTTATAGACCTCCATCGTATACTTTCCGGCAGGTACATTCGACAAGTTTATTTTTACTTTACCCTTTGATTTTGAAGGTAAATCCAAGATGTAATAATTCTGGTTATTAACCGAATCGGGAAGCGTGTAGGTAAAGTCCCACAAAAGCAACTGGATGCCGCCATCATCATCTTTTGATGCCCATGAACGTGAATCGGTATTTGTCAGCTCTGTTTTTCCCAATTTATTCATATAATCGTAGGCATAGAAAGCTGGTTTATTGATCCCCTGGATTGTGAGCAAGCCAAACCCGCCATGAAAAGGCGTGAAGCGGGGGCCTGGTTCTTCAAAAATATCGGTAAATACCCAGTAAGACATTGATTGAGCTGCATCGCCAACCTGCTTTAATTTTTGTAAGACATAAGCTGCTTCGTGGTAGCTGTCGTGTATTGGATCGGATGGGGTATATGAAGCACTCCACTCTATATAATGTAACTCCAAATTAGGCATTGCTGACTCTGATATTTCT
>JBNKTK010000110.1:0-12228 GCA_050298035.1 Mangrovibacterium sp.
CAGGCGTAAATGAAAATTTAATATTATCAAGTCCAAATTCAGAAGCAGGTATACAAGAAGTCGAATCTGTTTGTATTACAAGTCCACGGTTTATTATTTTATTTCGTGTGTAATTGCAACTGAAAAAAATAAGTCCAGTTAGTAAAATAATCAAGCCGCTTTTTAGTATGTTTTTCTCATTTATCATTCTCATGTTTCAACTTTTGCAGAATTTCCTAAAATGGGGTACAACGATAAGTGTAAGTTTCTGTACAGCCTGCCGGCCTTGAAGTATTCACTTGTCCAGCCAGTATGAAATTTACACATTGTTGTGTTTACGTTGTTTAAATTTATCACGTTTTTGATAAATAAACGGTCGTTGTGGAAACAGTCCTTACTTTTTCAAACAGTCACTTTAAAATCCACCTATTCAATTTATACCCTATAAGGTGAGTCGGATGGATTGCCTGTTTTTGAATGAACAACGGCCATTTAAAATTTTATTTTTTTCATCAATAAAGCCAATAGGCTTTTCATTATTTTGGTTTAAAATTTTCAATCCCTGCCAGGCTAAAATGTTAAAAGCCCTTGGGTTAAAAAGTCCTTCCATTTTTCCCTCCCCCTTGACTTTGTCGCTAAAAAATGGGAACTTTGTCAGGTCTTTTCGTCGCCTCGACGTCAGAAGCAACCGCTTCCACGGTCTCACCGTTCCAAGACCTGGTTCCAAAATGCGTTCAGCATTTTTTTTGATCCCAAAGCTTTTTTAGAACATTTTATCATTCAAAATACAGTAATCGTGACTGTTTTCTAACTGCCTGTTTCCCACAATGAAACACAACTCTGTTGTCTGTCCACCAAAGTTATCTTATAAATTGTTATTTCCTGTTTTATGTGTAGTTTTTCTTCTCTCATAAATCAAGGTCATCAAATGGATTTTTAATGTTTTGTAAACTCCGGGTACTTACATGCGTGTAGATTTCGGTTGTTGTCGATGACTTATGGCCCAATAATTCCTGGATGTACCGCAGGTCGGTCCCGTTTTCGAGCAGGTGCGTGGCGATGCTGTGCCGCAGGCAATGAAGCGTGTAAGGCTTGTTGATCCGGGCTTTCGCCATCGCTTTTTCGAAAACTTTTTGCAGGCTGGAAGCTGCCTTCCTGCCCCTCGTTTGAGCGTCAGCGGTAATGAGGGGTTCGCTGTAATAAAATAGTTATCGGCAGCCATTTTTATGATTAAGGTACTGTTAACCATTTTACTTTGCAATACGTTGATAAATTGTCGTTATAAACAGCTTGTCCCGATAACAATCGGGAACGACCAGCTTCCCCCTCGTCATCGCTAGCGCTAAGATGAGGGGGAGATGGGGTAATCCAGCCTTTCAGTCTGGAAACAACATCAATGATCATAATTCTAAAAGTACACCACGAATACGATGAAATAGTCCACGATTACCATTTCCCAACTTGTCTACTGGGCAAGCGTGAACCGGAAGCTCACACCAAAGTTGGTATTTGAGGTCGGGAATGCTGATGAAGTAAATGGTTTATTGATCACTTTATCGTAATACAACCGCAATTGGAAACGATCGCTCAACATGTAGTCGGCAGTGGTTTTAATCGTAATGGCGTTTTGTCCGGCAGTCAGCTGATTGTCATTCTCTACCAGTTTCCGCAGCAATGTTTTATTCTTCCTGAACGACAAATCGGTACGAATATTCAGGTCGTTTGAATAAGCTTTCTGCGATTTCTTGGTCTTAATGATCAAATCCATCCGCTGGAAGCGGTAACCAAGGCCAAACGTGTATTCATTGCTCAAGACTTCGGTCAGCTGGTTGTTGGCAAAGTTCAGTGTCAGGTTGCGGGTCCGTTTAATTTCGGCCCGGGTCGACAGGTCATTCAGCCAGGTCACGTCCACGTTGATCAGCGGGCTAAGCTGCTCGGTTATGCTTACTGAATTAATATCGAAACGGTTGACAAAATCACCGTTCAGTTCATTCGTCACATAGCTAAAACCGTCGCCATAGGCACTGTCATCGTACTTCAGGTTACTTACAAAAGAGCCCACATTATAGGTTGACCGGTAGGCATGGTTGATATTAACCGACTTCACAAACTTGTTCAAGCCCTCAATATTCGAAACAATACCGTCGTAAGTAATTCGCCAGTTCGGGCGCATGTACTTGATTGACGGGAATGGCTCCAACGATACTTTTTCGGGTGATTGTCCGGTATAGGCTGCAATAAAAGCCGGGATCAACACCTGTTGCGAAGTAGAACCGTACCCGTTCGGAAAGCCTTCCGCGTTTGGAACCGTGGGATCGTAACCAGCATCAGGATTAGCAATACGTCTGGCAGCCAAACGCTTGGCAATTGTTTCCCGGTTTTCCATCATCGTCAGGTAAGCGTCAGATTCCCCAACTTCGGCCCCGCCCATTTTACTGAAAGCTGTTTTCCAGGTATTGATCGACATGGTGAAGTTTCCTCTCAAGCTCCGGTTCGATGCATTAAAATTACCCGATTGAGAATCATAAATATAGAATTCACTTACATTCTCGGAATAGGAACGGGTAGCATCCAGGTCAATCCGAAGGAATGGAAGCGGTTCAACATTCGCACGAATGCTGAAGGTTTCGTTATGGCTCATCACGTATGGCGCATTCAGGGTCGAGTCTTTCGTGATCCAGCCTTTTTCTGCCGCCTTACGGGCAAAATTGTCATCCTGCCATCCAAACAGGAACGGCAGCCCCGGCGCATTTGATGAAGCAATCTGACCGAACATTGCCGGGTCAGGCGTGTAGTGGCCCGAGCCGAATAAGCTGGGTTCAGGCATAAAACCAGGCATCATTGTCCCGTCAGAACTTGAGTAAGACACCGAAATTGTTTTCAGGCTCATCAGGGTCCTGGCTGAGTATTGTGCAAATTTGTATAAGAAATCCTGCTTGATTTTGCGCTTACCTTTGATGGTGACTTTTCCACCCTCAACATCCGCTTTAGGTGTAAAGCTCACACTATTTTCATCAATAACCCGCATATCGCCGGCAACCGGTTTTCCATCGGCGCCCAGCACAACCACTTTCACATCTTCAGTCTTCAGGCGGTGAGTTATCGTTTGGGTCTTATTAGCCTCTATTTTAAAGTTCTTCTTTGAATATTCAACCTCTTTTATTTGCGTCCCCTCGTCTTTTTTCTTTGAAGTTTGTTGCATTGCTTTAGCCCGGCTGCTCGAACTGCGTGCCGAGCGGCTGGAACTTACAAACTTCTGGTTGACCTCTTTCAGGAATGGAACCTTGTTGTAAAGGTTCAACATGGAAACCTGCCCGGTTGCCTGCGCCACACGAGAGTTCTCAACCACATTCCCCAATTCAACGGTTTCGCTGGTCAGCGCACCGGCAGTCCAGTCGTACATCGACTGGTAACGTCCCGTTGCCGTCACCCAGTTAAAGAATGGAATCTTGTTGATCGGTACCTGGTATGAGGCATTCAGTGTGTGATGATATAATACCGGACGTCCCAGGTTAAGCAGGTTGGTCAGGATCGAATCCTTTTTCATCTGGTAGTCATCATCAGCTCGGTTGATCCGTCCGACAGGTTCGTCAATCCGGGCCGTTCCCTGCGACGAGAAGTCAACCCGCAGCGAGCGTGTCAGGTTATAACGAAGATCGAAATTCCGGTTCCAGATAAAGTCTTTTTCAACCGTCAGCGGAATAATCATATTCGGGTTCGATATATTTCGCAACTGCACTTCTTTGTAGTGCCGGTACAATTCAGTCTGATACGAAATTTGTGTTGGCAGAAGGTAGAAATTGAAATCTTTAATTACGCGGAAAGCTTTTCCTTTCAACATTTTCGATTTTTTGAACGGCTCAATAACCTCCGGCCTGCTGCTAAAATTATAGTTGAACGAAGCCCGGTAATTCTTCTCGGTACTGTACTGGGTGTTGACATTCCGCTTCTTCTGTTCATTATAAGCATACGAAACAGAGAAGTTGGTCGGGTCGTACAACCGTGGTGTCCCCGACTTATTCATTTTGTCCACCTTCACATTATTCAGCACGATACTTTTCCGGGACAAATAATCCTGAGCTACTTTTTTAATTGAATCGCGCTCAGCACCTGAGTCTGCATTTTTCAACGCATCCTTCATCGTGATGTCCGGATCGAGCGGGTTGTATTTCGGGTTACTGACACTTTTGGAAATCCCGACATACAGCGGCAACCGTACCTGTGCTTTTTGAGGGAAGAATTTACCCAGCTCAAAGTTTGATGAGATATCGTATTCGCTCAAGTCTTCCATCGAACGTTCGTTCACCCGCTGATCAATACTTCCAAATCCTGATGAAATATGACGCCCGGCAAAAACAACCGATCCGAGGTCGGCCAACCGTGCAGTTACACGTCCTTGCGCTGCCCATCCGCCATCTTCTTCAAAATCGGTCAAACGCATTTCGTTCACCCAAACTTCAACCGACTTTGGCCCGGGGTTGTAGCCCCCTGTTTTTTTATGACGGATACCCATCATCATCACCTCAACATTACCGAGGTTCGGGTTACCTTTTATTTTAACGTGGTTTTTGTTACTGTTCCAACCTTCATGAACCGTTTCATAAACATCCGATATTTTCAGGGTCGATCCGGCTTGCCTCATTTCAGAGTTCCGGGCCTGTTTGGCATCCGTAAATATCTCCATCGGCACATCAAGTCTGTTTTCATCCGGCCATACGTCATACCGGTCAGCCAGGATGTCGCCGCTAAAAGTACCTTCAGGTGTCAATTTCAGGGGCACCTCGTATTCATAATAGTTGTAGTTGTAGTCGGAACCAAGCCTGATGAAGAAAGAAAGCTCTTCATCTTTTAGCGGGTATCCTTCTATTTCTTCGGCATGGACTTCCAGTTTCAACCGTTTATAACGACGGAAATCCATGTAAATATTTTTGTACGCGGCACGCGCATCACCCTGCTCCAAATCAATTGTTTTCAAGACCAGCGACTGTTCATTCAACTGGCGTAACTGCGGGTTTGCCGGGTCAATTACCCGGTCAATTCCGGGAGGCAGCACATAATTTACAGGTTTGCGGCTACCATTTTCTTCGATATTCACTGCTGAAACATCAAACTCGGTATTTGTTTCGGGCAACAGGTCTTCATCAATTTGCAGGGTATACTTCCGCCAATCGGCACGCACCAAGTCAAGCGTGGCAAAACGCATAACTACCGGCTGCTTAAACCCATGCATAAACATACGCATGAAACGGATGGATTTAAAATCGGAAATATTGCCAATAACCTGGCTTGGCTGTTTCACCGGCACCTTAAACTGGTACCATTTTACCGTTCCTACCTGTCCGTTTGCCAATTCAACCTTTGCTTCACGGACATCAGTAATGTAGTCGCTTCCCAGTTTCATATCTTCACGGCGGATACTGACCTTATACTGGTAATATCTTTCGTATTCGTTCAGCGTATTGTCATTGTTGATATCTTCAACATCGGGCAAGGAATTGGCTTGTGTTGAATATGGCTCAGGTGACCTTTCTGTAGGTACTGAGTTCCCCTCCATTCCGTTGTATTTCTTATAGCGCTCAAGGATACTTGCTTTCTCCTGATCGTAATCAGAGCCTCGATAATAGTGATAATCATCACCAGAAGGGTCGTTCATCACTTCTGCATAAACATCCTGGTTCAAAATATTTTGAACCGTCTGAAGATAGCCGCTGTAGAACGTCTGCTCATCAGCATCACTCAATCCGTCAAAACCAACGTCCTGGCGAACGACAGCGTCTTCATTGGAAACAAAACTGTTTGTAATTTGCTGTTTGGCAGAAATGCGTCCCCAAAGCGTGGTATCAACATCCTCCACCAGTTCAGTCTCGGGCAAGCCGTTTTCAAATGATTTCCGGGAATCCTTCAACACATCTTCCGAGATATCTCCAAGGTTGAAATACAGGTCACCACCTTCATGTACCTCGAAGGTGTCGTTTACAAACGGGTCCATTACCCAAAACTCGATAAACTCGATATTTGCCGCTTCGAAGTCGGTAGTTTCAATCTTACGCATGATACCACCCCAACGGGATTCCGGATCGCGGAGTGTTCCGTCGGCATTGATACCCGCCGAAAAGTTGGAACCCATGGCATCGAAGTTATACGGTCCGCGTTCTTCCGGGTAATAGGCCAGGTCGAGCACACCAATATTTGTTGGAACCCCGGTTGGTGTTTCCCTGTCCGGGAAAATTTCTTTTTCAAAAACCTCGCGTACCAGGTGATTTGATTTCTGGTCTTTATCCTGTTTGATGTGAGCAGGAGTTTGCGGACTATTCCGAAGGAAAAGCGGATCGATCTGATACCAGGCCAGTTTTGCGCGGTTGTAACCGTATGCCAGGTTGTCGTTCTCATCAGCTTCAGGGAACATAGCCTGCTTTTGAGGTGTACTTGCCAGCACCCAGGCTTGCCGCGATTTCATGTCGATAGAAGTTTTTGTTGACTCGAAATCGTCAATATAAACCGTACCACTTCCTTCAATCACTTTTGAATGCCCGGGCAACAATTGGGCAACCTCAGCCTCCATCGAAATTGATGACGGCGCCTTGGTTTCGATGAACGGCAGTTTGTCAACTAAATTGGTAAGTAGCTGTGACTGGCTACTGTAGGTCATATCTAACCCCAGCATGGTATTTGAAATCGGGTCTTCCCCGTAATTCACCTTTTGTGTTAGCGGGCGTTCGCTCATATGCAAAACGGTACCCCCGATATTAAAGTTGTCGGAGAACGCATAATTGGCATGCGTTCCAATCAGTGTTTTGCGTTGAACAGAAAATAAGTCTTCACTTTCTGTCGCAATCCTGATTGGTGTCCCCGATTCGAGCAATGCCTGGTTGATAATTTTTACCCGCCCAAGCGTATAATCGACCGTATAATCAACATTTTCCTGCAATTCGCGACCTCCGGCAGTTACTTTTACCGAACCCCGGGCAACATTCACTGTCCCAAGCGAAATTTCGGAACTTGACGAGCCGGTATAACTTCCTTTCAATACAAATTTATTGTGTTCGGCATCCTGCTCAGCAAAGGTTTTGGTAGAGTCATAAAGTGACTGGTAGGTATATTTATCAGCAAGCGAAGAATTGGTAATGGAATCGCGTAAGTGTTTACCAAACGGCTCCACCGAAGGGAAAATGACCCGTCCGTTGGATGATTGCACCGTTATTCCTTCAATGTAGTCGAAAACACCATTACTCCCCGGGTCGAGCTGCGAGTTGAGGTTGTCGACATTCAGCACGTTCAGCAAAATATGCCCCTCAAGGTTCGATTCAGGAAGGTAATTGATATAAGTACCGGTTGATTCGTTCAGGTACAGAACATCAAGCACAAAGTCCTCATTGCTCAATTGATAAGCATTCAGACTGTAAATATTTTTCATCATCAGCTTCCAGGTAGGAAGCTTCGGTGAAAGGTTGGTTCCCTTCAACAACTTCAGCAGCAATGTTTGCGGCGCCTCCACCCCGTCTGTCGAGAATTCACCAACCTGGTATGTTTGCCCGTTGGCCGTATAGTTGTAAGCCACAGCCAGCACCTCGTCGGCATTCAACGAGGAGTTAAGCGAGATGTACCCCAGATTCAGGTCAACCGAATATTCGGAAGGACTTAGTTTTCGTGCCTGCTCAATCTTTTCGAAGTCCTGCCCCCCAAGGAAGCCATAACCCGAAAAGGAAGCCATGGTCTTGGTAACTTGGTCAACCTGGCGAATGGCGCTGTAATTGTCGATCAACTCCCTGTACATTTGGTTCGCATCGTTATGCGGATACACGTTCTCCGGGTAAGGTTGTCCCCCCAGGTCTTCAAACGCCGGAACATCATTGTACAGGTTTTTGGCGTGCTCGCCCAAGTCCATCAAGGCAAGTATGTTTCGCGACTCATCGAAGTTGCTCGACTTATTAGTAACCCATACCTCTATTTTATTGATGGTTATCGACGACTGGACAATCGGCAGGTTTTTCAACGCCTCATCATAATGGTCACGGAAGTATTGTGACAGGAAGAAGTGCCGGTTAGCATCGTAGTCAGATGCATCGATCTGGAAGGTGGTTTTTTGCGCCCCTCCTTCGGTTTCAACAACTTTTGTTTCACCTTTATTTTGTGAAAAGATGGTGGTCAGGTTCAGCTTTCCGAACTGCATCTCGGTTTTTACCCCGAACAGGTTTGTACCACCTGTGATCAGTGTTCCGTTTAACGGGAGCGAAACGTTACCGGCCTCAATCTTCTTGATGATCTCATCTTCGTCGCCGGTATAGTCCAGGTTCATTTTATTTTCGTAGTCGAACGTTGCCTCCGTGTTGTAGTTCACCCGCATTTTCATTTTTTCACCAATATTACCCATGACGTTCATCTGGATTTTCTGGTCAAAATCGAAAGTCGGTGTTTTTCGGAGCCTTTCGGGAATCGATGGGTTTTCGGTGGCATTCATCTGGTAGCCGAAGCTAACTTCCACATATCCCTGCGGGCGGACATCAATGGTGTTCCCCCCAAAAATCCGGTTGAAGGCCTCTCCACCAACAGTTAATTTCGGTGAGCGCCCTCCCTGGTTTTCCATATCGGCCTGAGCAGCACGCTGGCTCCAGTAATTGCGGATTGAGTTCTGAAAATCGTAGCGGACATAATCCTGCAACGACATGGTTTTGGGCAGGCGGTAATTGAAATCGCCTATCTTTTCATAAAAAATATACTCGCCGGTCAGCGGGTCATATTCCACTTCGGTTTTAATGTTTGAAGGTCGTTTCAAAAACAGCTCCGAACTGTCTTTTTTATCCGGGTATTCAAACGCCTTTTCATCCCGAAAAGGGTAAGGCAACACCCCAGTGGTATCAATATCAAATGTATCGGTTTGCTGGATCAGTCCTGTCTGCATGTTCGCAGAAGGCACTCCGGGGCCATAGGTCCATCCCATCCCAATAATCCCCGAAAAAATAAAAAAGAGCAGTGTATTTTTTAAGCTTGTTTTCAATGCCGTTCTTTTTCAACGTTAGAGACTTTTCAATGCCGTTTTAATCATTTGTTCGACAGTTAATCCCGGGTTGGATTTCAGGATTTTGTCAAGTTCCTTCTCAACATTTTTCCGTGCAAAACCCAACATCACTAATGCAGATAACGCTTCTTCGCGGATTGTATTGTTTACTTGCGGTATTAAAATTTGATCGCCGGCCGGCACTTTGCCAATCCTGTCTTTTAAATCAATAATTACCCGTTGGGCAGTTTTGGCCCCAATCCCTTTAATGCTTTTCAAAAGATTAACATTTTCTGCAAGAATGGCTTGCTTAATTTCATCAGGATTGAGGGAGGAAAGCATCATCAGTGCCGTGTTTGAACCAATGCCGTTAACCGAGATCAGCATGCGGAACAACTCCCGTTCAGACAAGTCGGCAAATCCGTACAGCAAATGTGCATCTTCACGCACAACCTGATGCAAGAACAGTTTAACCTGCTCTTTGCCGTTAACCAGGGAGTAGGTGTTCAGCGAAATATGGATAAAATAACCGACCGATCCGGCTTCGATAACTGCGTTGGCAGGAGTCAGGCCGGCTATTTTCCCATGTATATACTCGAACATAGATTATTCAGAATTAAATGGTAGGTTCTTCATCGACAAAATCAACGCTCTCATCCACCTGGTTCGGGTTAATCTCGTATTTTTTCAGGGGATTTTTGCTGATTTCCTTGTACAATTCCCTGTTTTTATGAACGTCGATTGCCAGGTACAAAGCTTCGCGGAATGATTCGCATGACGCTTTCCCCTCGCCTGCAATGTCGAAAGCGGTACCATGTGCCGGTGATGTCCTGATAATTGGCAGACCTGCCGTGTAGTTTACCCCATGCTCAAACGAAATCACTTTAAACGGGGTCAGCCCCTGGTCATGGTACATTGCCAGAATTGCATCGAACTTGGTGTAATCGCCCGAACCAAAAAAGCCATCGCTCGGGTAAGGGCCTATTGCCAGTATCCCTTCTTCTTTGGCTTTTTCAATAGCCGGAATGATAATATCTTTTTCCTCGTTGCCCAACAAACCGCCATCGCCAGAGTGCGGGTTCAGGCCCAAAACGGCAATCCGTGGTTTTTTTATACTGAAGTCTTGTTCAAGAGAACTGGCTATGATCCGGAGTTTACGGACAATTGCTTCTTTCGTGATCAGCGACGGTACTTTTGCCAGCGGAACATGAGTGGTAACGACACCTATTTTCATCATCTCGCTAACCATGAGCATCAGGTAATTATTGGTTTCGAACTGCTCAGCCAGGAACTCGGTATGGCCCGGGAAGTTGAATTTTTCACTCTGGATATTGTCTTTGCTGATCGGGGCTGTGACCAAAGCATCAATTTCGCCCGCTTTTAAGTCACGGACTGATGCCTCGAGCGACATGTATGAAGCTTCGCCGGCCACATCGGAAATCTTTCCCAGTTCCACTCGGATGTTATCATCAATACAGTTGATGATGTTGGCTTTTCGTGGATCAGCTTCAGCTACCGTGCGAATGGAGTTGAAGTTGAAACTCTCCATATTTAAAGCCTTGCGGTGGTAGGCCGCAACTTTGGGTGACCCGTAAACAATGGGGGTACACATTTCCAAAATGCGCGGATCGCTTAGCGTTTTCATGATTACTTCATAACCGATCCCATTGATATCGCCCTGTGAAATACCAATCTTTATCTTGTGTTTGCTCATTTTATCAATCTCCTAATTGGTGGATTATTCTTAAAAATCTCGTTTTCAGCACAAATTAATGTGACTGGCAAATTTAATTTTTTAAATCTACTTTATCAAAACAGATTATTGCCCGGTTTTGTCAAAAATATTCCGGTGAATTTTATGCCACTGAAGCTCTTCTGTTGCTTTTCCCCGGCGTTCCTGTGCCGGATAGCCAACACCCACAACGCTCAACACCTGGTATTGTTTGGGTATGGACAGCAAGTTTTGAACGTACTCACCGGCTGTTTGGTTCTCGTCGTGTTCACGACCACGGATTTGTACCCAGCAACTGCCCAGCCCTAACGACTGAGCCGTCATTTGCAAAAAGATGCTTGCGATTGAACAGTCTTCAATCCAGATTTCATTATGGCTATTATCGGCCACCACGACGACTGCAAGCGGAGCGCCTGCCAAAAACTGTGAGCCATGCGGTTTTGCAGTTGCAAGCTGTTGAATTATCTCAGGTTGATCAACAAAAATAAATTCCCAGGTATTGCTGTTTTTCGACGAAGGGGAACGAAGCATGGCTTCCTGAAGCAATTCAATTTTTTCAGGTTCGATGGCCTGAGTAGTATACTTCCGGATGCTTCGGCGGTTGCGGATCAGTTCAATCATTTTTTGTTCAAAAGTACAACTTTGCCCCGAATGCAGAAATAAACAGGAACCCGCACCTGAAAAGCTTAAGAAATTATTTCACATCGCGGCCTTCGATGTTGGAAAGCAGCCTCAAATCGTTAAAATATGGTCAGATAATGACGATCAAAATAATCAGCAACAGGAGCAACATAAAAAGGACAAACTGGTTTCGCACGAAAAGGCCAAGTAAAATAAGTACTTCCAGTTCTTCACTTTCGCCCGCGTAAACCTCAATATTCCCTCTGTCTTTTGAAAGAAGCTCATTACTCTGAAAGATGATGATTTCCTGCCCATTGAACTTCCACGACCAGCGTGATTGCCAGAAATTTTTTATTTCCAGTTCAAAGCGCTTTCCGTTCAGCACCAGATCGCTTTTGGTATTGAACAGGTTGATCATCACAGAACCCAACAGGGCTTGGTTATTGGCATCCAAAATTTCAAGCTTCGACAGGAAGAAATCCCGGTTCAGGATAAAACGCCGCCCATTCAAGGTTGCAAGTGCATTTGAACTAAACATGTTGTTCCAGTCAATCACCCCTATCTGATCATTGTTGCGGGTAATGACCAACTTGTTTTTAAAAACTCCTTTTGACCAAATCAACTTTTCCATCTGACATTTTCTTCGAAGGAACTGCAAGTTAGAAAATTTGAACCAAAAATACCATGAGGAACAACCATGCACAGACGTCAAAAATTGTTAAAAAATGTAAGCACAACCAGCATTTCACCAACCAACAAAACCTGCTTTTTCACTGGTTCCGACTGAAACAAACAACCCGATTTTATTGTACCTTTAATTCTATTTCTACTTTGACACATTCGAAAAATCTGGATGCTTTTACCCTAAATCCCTGAAGGGAACATCCAGATTTTTCTCCTG
>JBNKTK010000111.1:0-261 GCA_050298035.1 Mangrovibacterium sp.
TATTGTCCGTTAACAGGCAATACGCATGTGAGTTAACGGTTGTTATTCCATTTTTAAGGACTACAATAATTCGTCAATAATCTGGTCAACCGAAATGTTTTCAGCCTCTGCTTTGTAGTTTTTTATAATCCGGTGACGCAATATGTTTTTGGCAACAGCCTTCACATCTTCAATGTCGGGTGAATATTTTCCCGAGATTGCAGCATGTGTTTTGGCCCCCAGGACAAGGTATTGCGAAGCCCGCGGGCCAGCTCCCCATTT
>JBNKTK010000111.1:271-12117 GCA_050298035.1 Mangrovibacterium sp.
CAGGTATTTGTTTGTAATGTCGCCAGCCAGTTCTGTTCCCGGGCGTGTTTTTGCCGACAGGTTTACCGCATAGCGAAGAACATTGTCGTTGACTGGTATTTTTAGTACCAGGCTTTGGAAGTACCTGATTTCTTCAGCCGAAATAATTTTTGAAAGATGATTGTCGAGCCCGGAGGTGGTGTTTTTTACAATGGTCATTTCATCTTCGAATTTGGGGTAATCCAGCCAAATCGAAAACATAAACCGGTCGAGTTGTGCTTCGGGAAGTGGATAGGTACCTTCCTGTTCGATGGGGTTTTGAGTTGCCAGTACAAAAAACGGTCGGTCGAGCTCGAAACGTTGTCCGGCAGCAGTGACAGCCCGTTCCTGCATGGCTTCCAACAGGGCAGCCTGTGTTTTGGGAGGAGTCCGGTTGATTTCATCGGCCAAAATAATATTGGCAAATAAAGGACCCTGTACAAATTTAAACTCCCGTTCCTTGTCAAGGATTTCCGTGCCGATAATGTCTGACGGCATCAAATCCGGCGTAAACTGAATGCGGTTATATTTCAATCCAAGAACATCAGCAATGGTATTTACAAGCAGTGTTTTTGCCAGTCCCGGAACACCAATCAGAAGACAATGACCGCGGCTGAACATCGAAATAAGTACTTGCCTGATGATTTCATCCTGACCGTAAATACGTTTCTTAATCTCTGCGTGCAGTAAATCTATTTTTGCATTTAAAGCATCAACAGCTTCTACTTCATTCTTGAAATTCATATTCTAATTCTTCAATTTTTCCACAGTAATTTGTATGTCTGCTTCGGAGCACCGGTTTATTTGATCCAGCCTTTGAACTTGAAATTACAATTCAGGTAGGTGTCGTCAATATGAATGTATGTTTTGGATTGTTGGTCGTTGATCCATTTGTTCAACGTTTCTTCTCTTTTCTTTTCCAGGTACATATCACCCAACTGTTGATAGTCGTCCTGCAGGTTTGCTTTGTGTTCCTTAGAACGTCTGATCAGTTTCACAATTTTATAAACGGTACGTTGTTTTTCATCAATCGTTTTAAACGGTTCCGAAATTTCGTTTTCCTTCAAGCCGTCAATGATTTTACTTACATCAGGATCCAATTCTTCTTTTTTCCATTTCGAAGACATGGTGTAAGGGTTAATGGCAATACCGCCACCATTACGCGAATTCTTATCGGCCGAATAGTGGAAAGCCGCCTCATCAAAACTGATTTTTTCGCGACGGATCAGGCTTGCCAGGCTATCCAGCCTGTTCGATGCCATTTCCAATGCTTCGGGAGTAGGTTTTGGTTTTAAGATGATATGACGCGTGTTGACTTGTTCGCCTTTGCGATCGACCAATTGGATGATGTGGTACCCGAAATCACTCTTTACAACATTTGAAACACGGTCGCCTTTCAGGTTGAAAGCAGCTGCGGCATAAGCCGGGTCGAGTTGCGCACGTCCCATGTAGCCTAGCTCGCCACCATTTTGTGCCGAAGGGCCTTCTGAATATAAAACGGCCAGCGTGGCAAAACTTTCGCCCTCTTCAATCCGCTTTTTGAATTCGCGCAAACGTGCCTTAATTTGGTTTTCTTCTTCAAGTTCGATGGGAGGGTAAATCGTGATTTGGGCGTATTCAACCTGTGACTCAACAATTGGAACTTCATCAGGTGTCAGGTTACGGTAGTTGTAACGGATTTCTGCTGGTGTTACGGTCACATCGCCAATAATTTTATTTCTCATCTGGCTTGTTAGTAGCTGGTTCCGGATTACTTCCTCAAGATTCGCTTTAATCTGCGTAATTGGCTTTTTGAAATAATCTTCAACAGCTTTTTCCGACCCCAGGTTTTTAATGAAGTATTGCATCCGTTGATCCAGATTCTGGTTTAACTGGCTGTCGGTAACCTCAATTGTCGTGTCCAATTGGGCTTCGGCAATCAACAACTTTTCAATCAGAAAATCTTCCAGTATTTCGCATTTCATATCGCCGTCGGAAGTTACTCCCTGGGCCTGGTTTTGCATGTACATGGCTTCAATGTCTGATTTCATGACGATGTTGCTTCCAACTACCGCTACAATTTGGTCAATGATTTTATCCTGTGCGCAAACGCGGGTTGCATTTGTCATACCAATAACCACGAACAGGCCAACCAATACTTTTCTGAACATATCTTTCTATTTTTGAATATTATAAATTTTAAACTTGTTTGAAGCTAATCCTTCCTTGTAGATGTCATCTTCAATATTTCGGAGGAATTTTATTTTTCGCTCGTTAAGCAGAATGTTTTTGATGTCGGACTCAACGTATTCCACCGGGGCGACTTGTCCTTTTAACCGGAAATCGCGGATACAAATAAAGTAATAATAATCTGTATCGCTGCTTTCGATAAACTTGTTTCTTCTCAAAAAACGTTCATCATCGGTTATCTCTTCCGGAATTTGATTCAGGATTTGTTCCGAGCTGATCCACTTGTCATCAAAACGGTCGTAAACTTTAGCATACTGAATGCCATATTCGTCAAGTTGTGCTAGCTTTTGAGTGTCATCGTCCTTGCAAAGATTTTTTATCGTTTCGGGACTGGCTACTTCCAGCGGAATTTTCAGGAATACGGCCTTAACAATATTGTTTCTCAGGATATAGTTGTCCTGATATTTATTGTAATATTCGCCGATTTCTTCAGATGTAACTATGGTGTCCATCTTTTGGGCCATCAGTTCTTTTTTATACCGGTATATCAGCAGTGAGTTCCTGTATTCATTCAATTCTCTTTCTACGTTCTTTTGATCGGGAGTGAGGTTTTGTTCAGCATTCAGAATAACCAGTTCCGAACGTACCCATTTCTTGATAAAATCGTCAACCCAGAGTGAGCTGTCGGTTTCTGTTAGGTTTTTGGGCAGTATTTCCTGAACATCTTCCAGGTATAAATAATTTTCCCCAACCTTTGCCAACGGCACCTTTTTTATCTCTACCTGCTGGCATGAAGCCATCATCAATGCCAACAGAGAAAGTAAATACCAATATTGCTTCACCATTCTAAACCGGTTCAATTGTTTTTAGCAGTTTTTTATTGACTTTCACCTTGTGCTTTTTCCGCAGTTCTTTCACCCATTCGTTTTCAAGATAGTTTTGGTAGTCTGAAATATACAGGCCTCTGACTTCGTCAAGGGTTTTGGGCTTTGGTTGTACTTTATCGCCCCGGATGAATTGTAGTTCACCGTTATAATTTTCCGGTTTTGGTTCGTTCCACACCAGGTAGTCCACCAACGCATTGTCGCCTTTAGTGAAAATCCCTTTTTCAATTGTTGCCTGATTTTTAAACTGAAGGTTGATACGATCTTCCAATTCTTCTTTGGAGATCTGATCGTCAGTTGCCAATATTTCATCAATAAAGTCGTGCACTTCCTGTGTTTTGCAATCAATTATCCATCCTTTAAAACGCTCGTCCCAGAGGTATTTGCCTGTGTTTTTCAGGTAAAATGCATTCAAACCAACAGAGTCGGTGGCCGCTGCATTCCAGATTTTTTTCTCTGATAAATTGAACAGTAGAATGCCATCGTGGTATTCCTGCATCAGGTATTTGAAATCGGGGTGTTTGTCTTCCAAATGCTCATTCTCAGCAGCAATTAGTTTGTTGGCAACAAAATTCCGGTATAAGTTTTCAATTTGCCCGGCCGTTTGCTTCTCCGGGGTAAATTCGTACGATTTGATGAAGTTGGCAAAGTCGGCAAATGTGAATTTATTCAAATCAATTTTGAACAGTAGCATTTCCGGTTCCTCCAGTTTTTCCGGATGAATGTGGTTTCCGTTGAGCAATGTTGGCACTTGTTTTTTTAACTCCTCCAGTGCGCCCGCCTCTTCGGAATAATGCCAGCTGTCCTTCAATTTTCCAACGAACGACTCCTGGTTATGTTGGCTGATCTCCGGATTTTTACGAATGCGTTCTGTCAGGAGATCCCGCATTTCATCGAGTGGGGGAACTGGTTTGTGCTCCAGGCGCTTGATAATGTGCCAGCCGTAAGGAGTCCGGATGGCAGGTGAGATATCCCCATCGTTTTTTAAAGCGAAAGAAGCTTCTGCAAATTCGGGAATCATATTGCCGGATGAGAACCAAGGCATCTCGCCGCCGCTGCCGGATGAGCGCTTATCATCTGAATTGTTGCGGGCCAGTTCTGCAAAATCAGCACCGTTTTTCAGCAAGACCTCAAGACTGTCCATGGTCTGTTTTAGTTTGTTTACAGTCTCTTCGCTGGCAGTGGGCGTAATCCGCTTCATGATGTGTGCCACCTTCATTTGTCCCTGGGTAGGACGTATATCATGCACTTTGATCAGGTGATACCCAAACTGTGTGCGAACAGGCATCGAGACTTCGCCGACTGCTGTTTTATAGGCTGCATCTTCAAACGGGAAGACCATCCGGAAGCCGGAGAAATAACCCAGCAACCCGTCGTTTTGCTTGGCTGATGGGTCTTCGGACCAGGCTTTGGCCATTTCATTGAAATCTGCACCGTTTTCAATCTCGTTCCTCAATTCCATGATCCGGTTAAACACACGCAAGGTGTCTGCCGGAGTTGCATTTTCATCAAGGCGCAGCAACAGATGGCTGGCTTTCACCTCATGCGTTTCCCTGAAATAGGCCGTTTTGATCATTTCTTCAGTAAAACTGACATCGGCAAGATACGGTTGGGCCAGTTCTGTGCGGTATTTTTTCAACTCGGCAACAAAAGAGGGAAGGGTGTCCATCATCATCTCTTCAGCTTCAACTACTTTCAGTTTGTAGTTGATGAATAAGTCGATATATTCTTCGGGTGTTTTCTTTTCTTTTTCATCCATCAGGTTCAGGTTGTTTTTTCGGTATAACCTGACAAACTCATCTTTTGAAAACGGCCTGTCATCAATGGTCATGATGACCTCATCAGCTTGTTGGCAAAACCCGGAGAACGGGGCAACAAGTATTAAGAAAAGCAATATTTTTTTGTACATCTGAACTAATTCAATTTAAAACCTGCTATACGAATTTGTTTTTCTATTGTCGCGAACTGTAATTTGGTGCTTCACTGGTAATCGTAACATCGTGCGGGTGGTTTTCCTGTACTCCCGAAGCAGTAATCCGCGTGAATTTTGCGTGTTGCAACTCTTCAATATTTCTGGCCCCGCAGTAACCCATGCCCGAACGCAAGCCGCCAATCATTTGGTACAGTACTTCATACAGCGAACCTTTGTACGGCACGCGGGCAGTAATCCCTTCAGGTACCAGTTTCTTTATATCATCTTCCATATCCTGGAAATAGCGGTCTTTCGAACCGGCTTGCATGGCTTCAACAGAACCCATTCCCCGGTAAGTTTTGAATTTCCGTCCCTGGAAAATAATGGTCTCGCCCGGCGATTCCTCTACGCCTGCAAATAACGAACCTGCCATGATGGAGTTGGCGCCTGCAGCAATGGCTTTCACAATATCACCAGAGTAGCGGATGCCACCATCGGCAATAACCGGAACCCCGCTATGCCGGATGGCTTTTGAAACAGCATAGATGGCTGATAGCTGCGGAATACCTACACCGGCTACAACACGGGTCGTGCAAATTGAACCGGGGCCAATGCCAACTTTCACGGCATCAGCGCCTGCCAGTACCATGTCGGTAGCAGCCTCTGCAGTAGCAATATTCCCGGCCACAAAATCAATCTCGGGATATTTCGCTTTTGCCCGTTTCAGCATGCTCAGTACCGTTTTCGAATGTCCATGCGCGGTATCAATCACGATGGCATCAACCTGGGCTTTTACCAGTTCATCAATCCGATCGAAAATGTCATGCGTGACCCCAACGCCTGCAGCAACGCGCAAACGTCCTTTCGAGTCCTTGCTGGCAAGGGGCTTATCTTTTGCTTTGGTAATATCTTTATAGGTAACCAGTCCAATCAGGGTGTGGGACTTGTCAACAACCGGAAGTTTCTCGATTTTGTGTTTTTGAAGGATTTCGGCAGCCTTTTCCAAGTCGGTTGATTCAGTTGTGTAAACCAGGTTTTCCCAGGTCATCACTTCCGAAATCGGCTTATGCATATTTGTTTCAAAGCGGAGGTCGCGGTTGGTCACAATGCCCACCAGCTTCTTTTTGTCATCGACCACTGGGATGCCGCCTATTTTATAAGTCTGCATCAGTTCCAGCGCATCGCGTACTTTTTTCTCCCTCGAAATGGTGATCGGGTCGTAAATCATCCCGTTTTCGGCTCTTTTTACGGTAATCACCTGGCGAGCCTGCTCCTCAATACTCATGTTTTTATGAATCACACCAATCCCGCCTTCACGGGCAATAGCGATGGCCATTGTTGCTTCGGTTACTGTGTCCATGGCTGCAGTAACGATTGGCGTATTCAACTTAATCGATCTGGTAAAAAATGAGGTCAGATTGACATCCCGGGGTAAAACTTCTGAATATGAAGGGATTAAAAGGACGTCGTCGAATGTCAATCCCTCAGAAACTACTTTATCCGTAAAAAATGACATTGCTGAGATTTTTAGTTGTATTTAAAAACCAAAACTACGAAAAATAAACGGATAATGCCTTTATTTGGGGGTTGCAACGAGCTATTAAAAAGATTAATTTTCTCTAAAATTTGTTAAGTTGAAAACCTTTTTATAATTATTGTTGGTTTTTAGAAGCGTGAATGAATTTCAGTCCATATTGACCCGTTATTGGGGGTATTCGAAGTTTCGGCCCTTGCAGGAGGAAATTATCCAGTCGATTGCGGCAGGTAAGGATACGCTTGGATTGATGCCGACCGGTGGTGGTAAATCAATCACGTTCCAGGTTTATTCACTGTCGCGGCCGGGAATTTGTCTGGTGGTCACCCCCTTGATTTCGCTGATGAAGGACCAGGTAGAAAACCTGCAAAAGAAAGGGATCAAAGCTTTGGCTATCCATTCGGGCCTGAGCATGCAGGAGGTGAAACTTGCTTTTGACAGTGCCGCGTGGGGCGATTACAAGTTTCTTTACCTTTCGCCTGAGCGGATAGCCACTGAACGTTTCCGTGAGCGTCTGTCCCAGATGAATGTCAATTTGATTGCCGTGGACGAAGCGCATTGTATTTCGCAGTGGGGCTACGATTTTCGCCCGTCGTACCTGCGAATACGCGAACTGCGTGAGCTTTTGCCTGATGTGCCTGTCCTTGCCTTAACTGCTACGGCTACCCGGAAAGTGGAGGCCGACATTCAGCGCCAGCTACTGTTTAAACAGGAAAACGTCCTTCGCAAAAGCTTTTTCAGGGAGAACCTGGCTTACCTGGTCCGCGAGCGGGAAGATAAGTTGCAGTACCTGTTACAGTCGGTGCAAAAAGCAAAAGGCACCGGGATTGTTTATGTGCGGAGCCGGAAACTGACCAAAGAAATTGCCGAATATCTTCGCAACAATAAAATATCGGCCGATTATTACCATGCCGGTTTGTCGGCTGCCAGCCGTGCCCGAAAGCAAGAATGCTGGAAAAACGGGCAAACAAGGGTGATTGTGGCCACCAACGCTTTTGGGATGGGAATTGACAAGCCCGATGTACGGTTTGTTATTCACATGGGGCCACCCGATTCGCCGGAAGCATATTTTCAGGAAGCGGGGAGGGCAGGGCGCGATGAGAAAAAGGCTTTTGCCGTGTTGATCATTGGCAAATCGGATGCACTGGCACTGAAAAAGCAGGTTGAAAAAGCTTTTCCCCCGGTTGATGTTATCAAACGGGTTTACCAGGCCCTGGGCAATTATTTTCAGCTGGCGGTCGGGTTCGGAAAGGATCAGATACTTGATTTCAATATTGGTGATTTTGCCGGACGCTACAACATGCAGATCAATGCCGTTCTCAATAGTTTGAAAATATTGCAGCGGGAAGGCTATCTCGAACTGACCGAAGAACTGGATAATCCCTCCCGGGTTCATTTCATCGTGGGACGCGATGATTTATACCGTTTCCAGGTGGCCAATGCCAGTTTTGATGGCTTTATCAAATTACTGTTGCGTTCCTACTCCGGCCTGTTCACCAATTATGTGGGAATAGACGAAGATTTGCTTGCCAAACGGGCAAACATCCAGATTGATGTGATTTATCGTTTTCTGAATCACCTGAATTCGCATAAAATCATTCATTACATTCCGCGGAAGAAAACCCCGTTTATCATTTTTACCCGGGAAAGACAGGATGTAGACCGGCTGAAAATTTCGAAAGAGAACTACACCGACCGCCGGAATGATTACCAGGAACGAATTGATGCCATGCTACATTATTCGACTGGCAAGCTGAAATGTCGCAGCCGGATTTTGCTGGAGTATTTTGGCGAAAAAGAATCAGTGCGGTGCGGAAAGTGCGACATTTGCCTTGAGCGGAATGAACTGGGGTTAAGCCAGCTTGAGTTTGACAACATTGCCAAACTGCTGAAAGAATACCTGGCCGAGCCTTGTCTTTTCGAGGAACTGATTTTTAAGATCGACCACCATGAAGACGAGATTATCCGGGTGATCCGCTGGCTAATCGACAACGGGAAAATTATTCACAGGGTTGATAACCGCCTGGAGTGGAAACACGGGAAATAGTTCTGTGTATTCCGCCAGTTTGTATCTACTCAACGGGGAATAAACTGTTCGAATGCTTCTACCAGTTGCAATGGGGCCACAGGCCTACCGGTTTGGTTGTTTATCGTTGCAGCAACTACTTTCCCTTTCACAACCAGTTTCATGTCGGGCAAGCGGTAAATGTCCTGAAGGAAAATGAACTTCAGACTGCCTTCGCGGCCCACATTTAGCTTGCACACGAACTCGTCGCCGCTTTTTAATGGGTATTTATAATCAATCTCGATGCGAATCACCATGGCATCAATGCCGTCGTTATGCATTTGGGCAAAGTTCAGTCCAGCATGTTCCAGAAATTCATGACGTGTATGCTCAAGGTAATTCTGATATACCGAATTGTTTACAACACCCTGGATGTCGCATTCGTAATCGCGTACTTTAAATGGCAGTTCAAAAATGTATTCCATATGATTTTCATTAGTGAAGGGGCAAAAATATTCAAATTTTGAAAGTAATTGTTTCTGACGTGATTTTAGAAATGTCAGATTTCGTCAAAATCAATATCGTCCGGATCGAACGGGATATCATCGTCCGGGTCGTGATCGAATGGTCCGACCCCGGGTGGGTTAAACAGTCCCCAGCGATCGATCATGTAATCATTCTTATCAAAGCCTGCCACCCAATCGATAAAAAGCAACCGGTACTCTTCAATTAAATCGCGAACGATCTGGTAGTACTCAACCTCTTCGAATCCAAACATTTCGAGCGAATGGTTCTGGATCATCAAATCGCGGGCAGCCTTACGGATAATGGCTGCTGCTTCCATTTTAATATCATACAGCCCACCGGCCTCGGCTCCTGCTACTTTTACCGTTAAAAGAGCGGCATCGCTCAGCATATCGCCTTTTACAAACTGGAGGTGTTCATTGTCTTCCGGTATCAGATCTGCAATCCGCCTGACTACCTCAAAAATTTCCTTGCCCTTCTTGTAAATAGGAAGGTCTTGGGTTCTTTTATCTTCGTCGTCTTCAAACATTATTTTCCGATACAAAAGTGTTTAAAAATGTGACCGAGCACTTCGTCATTACTGATCTCACCAGTGATTTCTCCCAGGAAGTAGAGGCATTCACGGATATCCTGAGCCAGGAAATCGCCTGAAATATGCTGATTCATGCCGGATTGAACACGCTCGATGGCCTCGTATGCCCTTGTGAGTGCATCAAAATGGCGGGCATTGGTTACAATGGTATCTTCTTCGCCGATGTTGTCAAGTGACACAACCTGCTGCATTTTTGTGATCAATCCGTCCAGGTTTTCCTTCTTCTTGGCCGAAAGGAACACCAACTCTTCCTGTTTTTTAAGATGCAGTGTTTTAAGTCCTTCAACCGTATTACTTAAACCGGAATCTACTTTGTTGGCCGTGATGATCAGGTGTTGGTCTGTTAAGCGTTCCCTGATTTTGTTGATCCGTTCGGTTACCAGTTCAATCGGGTTGGTTGTATCAACAACGAGCAGAACAATGCTGGCCTGTTCTAGTTTGCTATAGGTACGCTCAATTCCCAGGTTTTCGATGGTGTCGCTGGTTTCGCGGATTCCTGCCGTGTCGAAAAAGCGGAAAGCTGTTCCGTGAATATTGACCACATCTTCAATTACATCGCGGGTTGTTCCGTGAATGTCGGAAACAATGGCCCGTTCTTCATTGAGCAGGGCATTCAGCAGGGTTGACTTGCCCACGTTTGTTTCTCCAACAATAGCTACCGGTATCCCGTTTTTAATGACGTTGCCAAGCTGATACGAATTTTTCAACTTTATTACTACCGAAGCAATGTTGTCAACCAATTGCTTTAGCTGCGAACGGTCGGCAAATTCAACGTCTTCTTCGCTAAAATCGAGCTCCAGCTCCACCAGTGCGATAAAGTGCAGCAGTTGGTGGCGAAGGTTCGATATTTCGGTGGAAAAACCGCCCCGCATCTGGTTGATGGCTACTTTTTGTGCCGCTTTTGTGGTTGACGCGATCAGGTCGGCTACAGCTTCGGCTTGCGAAAGATCCATCTTGCCGTTCAAAAAAGACCGCTGGGTAAATTCCCCCGGACGGGCCATCCGTGCGCCATGTGAAATGAGTAATTGCAGTATCCGCTGCTGAATGTAAACTGAGCCGTGGCACCCGATTTCGATGACATCTTCGCCCGTAAAAGAGTGGGGGGCACGGAAGAGTGAAATCACGACTTCATCAATGATTTCGGCATCTTCGCGCAGAGTTCCGAAATGGAGTGTGTTGGCTTTTTGGGTTGCCAGCTTTTTATTTTTTGCCGGCGACCGGAAAACCTTATCGGCAATCTCAATTGCCTCTTCACCAGACAAACGGATGGTTGCAATGGCACCCATCCCGGGCGAAGTTGCAATGGCACATATGGTAGATTGGTCAAGCATGTCGGAAATTTATAATTGCTACAAATTTAAAAAATGTATCATTCAAAGAAAGCAGAATGCATTTGCACGAAAATCCGGAAGACTGCTTACTTTTGCCCTTGTTCCTGTTTTGCAGTTTTTTAATAGTGAACCAAGTTACAAAAAACATACAGTAACTTTTGAAGGAGTACCCCGATTTTGTTAAATTTGGCACGGATCAAGCTTATTTTATCACAACGAATAGAATATTCAATGAAACCTAAAATATTAGTTTGTCTTGATTTGCTGAAATATCCTAACCGGGGATTGGGACGTGTGTCACTTGATTTTAGTGCACAATTGGTAAAATCGGACGATTTTCAATACAGTTACCTGGTTCCGCCCTCAGTGGACGCAGAACACATGAAAGACCAGCGGGTCATTGAATTGAATACCTTCCGGAAGCTTTCTTCGTCTTTTATGAAGGAATTTGATGTGTGCCATATTATTCATCAGCTTCCCAAATTTTCGTACCGTAAAGCGCGTAAGGTTGTGCTCACCATTCATGATCTGAATTTCCTGTACACTAAAAGCAGTCAAAAACAGCAAAAGTACAGGCAGATCGTTCAATCAGCTATCGATAAATCGGATGCAGTATGTTTTATCTCCAACTTTACACGCGACGACTGTTTTAAACACATGGCAATTTCACCCGATAAAATAACGGAAGTAATTTATAATGGTGTGGGCGACCTGGCAAGTCCATCGGAAAAACCAGACTGGTGCCCCGACAATTTTCTTTTTTCGGTCGGCCAATTTCTTGGGAAGAAGAATTTTCACGTGTTGGTACCGTTGATGAAACAGCTTCCTCAATTATCGCTGGTAATTGCCGGCGAAAACAATACGGGGTACGGCAAC
>JBNKTK010000112.1:0-12035 GCA_050298035.1 Mangrovibacterium sp.
ACAGGAAGCAACAATCACCAAGTGGTTTGTAAAAGAAGGTGACAAGATTGAAGAAGATGATGTTCTTTTTGAAATCGCTACGGAGAAAGTTGATTCTGAAATCCCGTCCCCGGTTGACGGCGTGGTAAAGAAAATTCTATTTGAAGTGGACGCAATTGTTCCTGTTGGTGATATTGTCGCAATAATACAGACTGATGAGGATGGCGATGAGCCAGTTACTGAATCAACAGAAAAAACTAAGGCTGAAGCTGAAAATGAAAACAATATTGAATCTTCGACGGAAGAAACAACAGGTGACTTTAAAGGAGCCACCCGCTTTTATTCGCCATTGGTCAGGTCAATAGCTAAAGAAGAAAACATTTCGCTGGAAGAACTGGAAACAATAAAAGGAAGTGGTGCAAACGGCAGGGTACAAAAGCAGGATTTGCTTGATTATATGGCCGGAAAATCTTCTTCAAAATCTGCTCCGGTTACTTCGGTGCAGGCCTCAAAAGAAAAGCCTGCCGTACAAAAAATGAATATCGCTGTTGGTGCCGAAGATAAAGTAATTGAGATGGATCGGATACGGAAAATCATTTCCGAGCGTATGATTCAATCAGTTATGACTGCTCCGCACGTAACGTCAGTGGTTGAAACAGATGTTACTAATGTCGTTCTTTGGCGAAATAAAGTGAAGGATGAATTTCAAGCCAGGTATGGTCAGAAACTGACTTTTATGCCGATCTTCATCGAGGCTGCAGCCATTGCATTACGTGAGTTCCCGATGTTGAATGCTTCGGTTGACGGCGACAAGATTATCCTTCGCGCAAAAGTAAACATTGGTGTTGCCGTGGCTAAGCCCGATGGCAACCTGATTGTCCCGGTAATTCGTGATGCAGATCAGAAAAACCTGGTTGGTTTAACTTCTTCTATGAATGATCTTGCTAACCGTGCTCGCATCAACAAGTTAACACCAGATGAGATTTCAGGTGGTACCTTTAGTATCAGCAACTTTGGAACGTTTAAAAACGATATTGGTACGCCAATTATTAACCAACCCGAAGTGGCCATTTTAGCAACCGGAAACATCACGAAGAAACCAGCTGTTCTTGAAACTCCTGCCGGTGATGTAATTGCAATCCGTCATAAAATGTTCTTGTCGCTTTCCTATGATCACCGCATTATTGACGGTGCATTGGGTGGTGCATTCATCCGTCGCATTGCTGATCTACTTGAAGAATTTGACGTAAACAGAAAAATATAATTTCATCATGAGCAGTAATTATCCAAAGATTTACACAATAAAGAATGTAGATAAAGAGACCCTCGAAAAGTGGTACACAACTTTGGTTGTTGGTCGCAGACTTGATGAACGGGCTCCAAACTATCTTAAACAAGCTATTGGTTGGTCATACCACGCACCTTATGCCGGCCATGACGGAATTCAGTTTGCAATTGGACAGCATTTCAACAAAGAAACCGATCATCTCTTCCCGTATTATCGCGACATGATGACTTGTTTTTCGGCAGGATTAACAGCTGAAGAAATCATCTTGAATGGTATTTCCAAAGCCACTGATGTTGCTGGTGGTGGGCGCCATATGTCCAATCACTTTGCAAAGCCAGAGTGGAATATTCACAATGTTTCATCGTGCACCGGGAATCATGATTTGCATGCTGTTGGTGTGGCCCGGGCAATAAAATATTATGGGCAAAAAGGTGTTGCAATTACGTCTCATGGTGAGTCATCAACCAGCGAAGGCTACGTCTACGAAGCAATAAACGGGGCTTCGCGCGAAAAACTACCGGTAATATTTGTTTTGCAGGATAATGGCTATGGTATATCAGTTCCCAAACATATGCAAACAGCCAACCGTAAAGCTGCCAACAATTTTAGCGGTTTTAAAAACTTGCGGATCATCCATTGCAATGGGAAAGATATTTTTGACTCGATGAATGCAATGGCTGAAGCAAAGAAGCATGTGCTTGAAGTAGGGGAGCCTGTGATCTTGCAGGCCAACTGTGTCCGTATTGAATCGCACTCAAATTCAGACCGTCACGAACTGTATCGTAGTGAAAATGAGCGAAACTATGTTCGCGTATATGATCCGCTGGCTAAATTCCGCCGGATGTTGCTCCGCTACAACCGGTTTACTGAAGAAGAGTTAACTGCGATTGAAGAAAGCGCCAAGGGGATTGTAAAAGATGCCCACAAAAAAGCAATGAAAGCGCCCGATCCGGATCCGGCAACAATATTTGATTTTGTGATGCCGGAAGCTTACAAGGCTGAAAAATATCCGGATGGAACCCACAACCAGGATGGTGAAAAGCTGAAACTGGTTGAAGCCATCAATAAAACCCTGAAAGAAGAATTTCGTGCAAACCCTGATACCTTTATCTGGGGGCAGGATGTGGCCAATAAAGACAAAGGTGGCGCATTTAACGTTACCAAAGGAATGCAGCAGGAATTTGGTGAGCAACGGGTTTTCAGTGCGCCGATTGCCGAAGATTTTATCGTTGGTACTGCAAACGGCATGAGCCGTTTTAATGACAAAATCAGGATTGTTATTGAAGGGGCCGAATTTGCTGATTATTTCTGGCCAGCAATGGAACAATACATTGATTCCAGCCATGATTACTGGCGGTCAAACGGACAGTTTGTACCCAATATGACGATCAGGCTCGCTTCAGGTGGGTATATCGGTGGTGGTTTATATCACTCTCAAAATATTGAAGGAGCTTTGGCTACAATTCCCGGGGTACGCATTGTTTACCCAACTTTTGCTGATGATGCAGCTGGATTACTTCGTACATCAATGAGATCGAAAGGGATGACTGTTTTTATGGAACCAAAAGCATTGTACAATGCTCCACAGGCAGCAGCAACAGTCCCTGATGATTTTGAAGTTCCTTTTGGCAAGGCCCGGATTCGTCGTCCCGGCAAGGATGTTACACTTGTAACATATGGAAATACAATTATTTACAGTTTAGAAGCAGCCGAAAAGCTTGCTGAAGAAGGAATAGATGTTGAAGTAATTGACTTAAGATCGCTGATACCTCTCGATAAAGAGACAGTTCTTAACTCAGTGAAGAAAACCAATAAGGTGATGGTTGTTCACGAAGATAAAGTCTTTGCCGGTTTTGGTTCCGAAATCACGTCAATTATCATGGAAGAGGCTTTTGAATACCTTGACGGCCCGGTAAAACGGGTTGGATCACCTTATACGCCGGTAGGTTTTAACCGGATTTTGGAAAAAGCCATTCTGCCAAATACGGAAAAGATTGTAGCAGCAGCAAAAGAATTAATCGCATACTAAAAAGAATATCATGAGCAAAACAGGTATATTTTACAGCTTTCACACGAATAAAACCTCAAAAGTCAGTGAGAAAATCGTGGAGGCTTTTGGCAGTGAGAATCTTGTTGTGGTGAATGCTGAAGAAGTGAATGAAGAAAATTTCTTACAATTTGATAATTACATTATTGGAGTAGCCACCTGGTGGGATGGTGAGTTGCCAAACTATTGGGACGAATTTGTACCGGCAATTGAGGACATGGATTTATCTGGCAAAAAGTTTGCTATTTATGGTTTGGGCGACCAAAAACTTTATCCGGAAAACTTCAATGACGGTGTTGGCATTTTTGCCGAATTGGTTGAATCCTGTGGCGCAAAGGTTGTTGGATTTACATCCCGTGAAGGATATGACTATGAATGTTCCCGGGCTGAACGTGATGAAAATAAATTTTGTGGGCTATGTATCGATCAGGAAAATCAAGCTCGATTGACAAAAGGAAGAATCGAAAAATGGGTTGAATCCCTTAAAAAGGAATTTAGCTAGAAAATCTGGCTTAAGAATAGTAAAAAGCATGGGTGTTCACGTCCATGCTTTTTTATTCTAAAATGAAAGTTATTAATCAGACTGTTTTTCTATCAGAAATTTCTGTAAGACTTATAAACTCTATATTTGTGGTATATCTGAAAAATTGCAGAAATGAAAAAGAAAAAATTGATTGCATTGGTGGCTCACGATAATCGGAAGAAGGATATGATTGAATGGGTAGCATACAATTGGAAAGAATTTTTGTCTCATAGCTTGGTTTGCACCGGAACAACCGGAAAACTGATCCAGGAGACACTTGAATCCAAATGCCGTGAAAATGATGTGATTCCTCCAGAAATTTCAAGGTTAAAATCGGGACCTTTGGGAGGAGACCAACAGCTTGGTTCTCTCATCTGCGAAGGAAGAGTCGATACACTGATTTTCTTCTGGGACCCAATGCAACCGCAACCACACGATGTAGACGTTAAAGCCCTGTTAAGAATAGCTGTTTTATACAATATCCCGACTGCAATGAACCGGTCAACAGCTGATTTCATGATATCTTCTAAACTTTTCCACCAACAGTATGATCCAATTCTAAAAGACTATTCCGCTTATATTAAGCGTGATGTAGATGTATAATTTACATTTTTTTAAGGATTGCATAAAAATTTCATAATCTCTTCTTGTTCCATAATGCTGTAATTTTGAGGAAAAGCTATGAACAATGGAACAGGAAAGATTACGAAAGATGATCAAGGCCATGTATCTTCTTAAAGAAATTCTTGTTAAAAAGAATGAAGATGACAAGGCGTTTAAAATTAGACCAAAAGCAAAAGTAATAGGCGAAGTTCAGGACATCATTAATTTGAGTCTTGAAGAATTTTATACACTGAGAACGAATTAGTTTTCATCAAGCCATTCATTGTCTAATTTATACTCCATCTATAATAAATGTATAAAATTCATTTAGAGCTCTTGGTATTTATTTTATTGAGCAAAAATGCTCAAATATAGGATAACATAATTAAGTGGATTTCTTTAGGATATTTTCACAAGGATTGTCATGTTTATCAGGAATAACGATTTTTGATAACATGATAAGTATCTTTCATTTTTCATTAATGAGGTTCGTTTAAATCTGTAAGTGTTTTCCAAATTTTACAAGATTTACTCTTAATTGTCAAGTTTAAAATAACATTGAAAAGTGATCTTTTAATGATCTCATATTGTCATGTATAGTTTTATTGATTTGTCCTATAGTTGATATTATGTTATTTTTATAGATCCAAAAAAAGAGGGACGAATCCCTCTTTGATAATTATTTCAAATCTTCAAGTTTCTTATTTACCTCATCAAATTTGTCCATCATTTTCAAACGATAATACAAAGTCTTTAAAGATTCAAGTGAAAAAGTATCTTCAGGATTAACTTCAGAAGCTTTTTCCATATAAGGAATAGCTTTCTCGAACTCAACATCTGCTTTAGCTTTTTCTTCTTCGTATTTATCCGGTTTATTTGTTGGGACTGCATTAGCAACATCCAACTGTTTTACACCTTTGTTGTAGTAAATTGCTCCGAGATTATAATAGGCATCGAAATAATCGTCCTTCAACTCAATAGCTTTTTCATAAGAAGTAATTGCTTTTTCAGTCTCACTTAATTTGTCAAAAAGTGAACCTTGAGCAAAATAGAAAGAAGCATTTTCCGGATCTTGTTTGATCGCTAATTCAAGGTACTTCATGGCGTCATCTACTTTATTGGAATTCAGGTAGATATTAATCATTTGCACCATAATTGAGCTGCTTTCCGGATATTTATTAAAGCCTTCCTGAAGTACACTCAAAGCACCAACAGTATCTTGTTTACTGAAATAGCTGGAGGCAATTAATTCGTAAGTACGGGCACCATTATATTCGTATTTGGCAGCCTCTTTATAATATTTAATTGCGTCATCATACTTTTCAGCATTATATGCAGCCAGACCTGCATTAAAAATGATTACAGTATCAACAGCGGTAGTTTCTCCTTCTTTCATTATCGGCAAATTCTCGATTTCCAAAATGCTTTCGAAACAATTCAATGCCAACTCGTAGTTATTGTCGTTGAATGCTTTTACCGCCAAATCTGTGAAATCAGAAACAAGCAGTGTCAAACTGATTTTTACACTGTTTCCACCATTTCCCTTGGTATCCAGCTCTATTGCTTTTTTGAAAGACTCAAGAGCGACATCAAGTGGGTTCTCAGCTAATTTTTTAATATTTTCATCTTTCGACTGATAAATCGCGCGGTAGATTTCACCACGCACTTCCCATGTTTTTGACCATGGAATTGACTTCGCTGCCTTTTCATTATTTGGATCGATCGCTTCATTGATTGCCTCAAGAGCTTTATCCAGTTTTTGTGAATCCTTTAAAGTCTGGGCAGTAGCTACTTTACCTTTTTGAGCATAAGCACCTGCTACAGAAATTAATAAGGCAAATAATAAGATTGTTCTCTTCATCATCATAGTTAATTTAAGATATTTTTTAAGCTACAAATTTAAATCATTCCGTTTCACGTACAAAACCAGAAAATCAGTTTTATTTACTCATTGTCAACATTTTCCGATTCAATATCGATCTCTTCGCCATTAGTCTCTTCAATTTCAACACGTGCAATCGAAGCAATAGCATCATCACCTTTCAGGTTTATCAAACGAACCCCTTGCGTGGCGCGTCCCATCACCCTCAGTGCAGAAATCGGCAAGCGGATTGTCAGGCCGTTTTCGGTGATAATCATTAAGTCATTTGTGTCGACAACACTCTTGATTGCAATCAGGCTTCCGGTCTTATCAGTGATATTGATTGTTTTTACACCTTTACCACCTCTGTTAGTGACACGATAATCTTCAATACTTGAACGCTTACCGAATCCCTTTTCAGAAACAACCAGAACGTCTTCGGTTTCATTTTCAACAGATATCATGCCAACTACTTCATCATTCTCATTTCCAAGGGTTATACCACGTACCCCGGATGCAGTTCTTCCGATTGCACGTACAATATTTTCATGAAAACGAATAGCTTTTCCTGTTTTCACGGCAATCATGATTTCATGATTACCATTGGTCAACCTGGCTTCAAGCAGTTGGTCCCCGTCTCTTACCGTAATGGCATTAATCCCATTCTGACGTGGACGTGAATAAGCTTCAAGAGAAGTCTTTTTAATAACACCTTTCTTTGTACATAGAATGATAAAGTTATTATTGATGTATTCACTATCATCAAGGCGTTTTACATTGATATATGCAAGTACCTTATCATCTTGTTCAATATTCAACAAGTTTTGGATAGCCCTGCCTTTTGAGGTTTTTGTCCCTTCAGGAATCTCGTAAACTTTTAACCAGAAACATTTTCCTTTTTCAGTAAACAGTAGCAGCGTATTGTGCATTGTTGCAATGAACATGTGCTCAAGGAAATCTTCATCACGTGTTGTGCTTCCCTTTGAACCGACTCCTCCCCTTCCTTGGGTTTTGAACTCGGTCAGCGGAGTTCTTTTGATGTATCCAAGGTGTGAAATGGTAATTACCATTTCTTCATCGGCATAAAAATCTTCCGGATTGAATTCTTCCGCATTCGGAACAATTTCTGTTTTACGACCATCTCCATATTGCTTTTTAACCTCAAGCAATTCATCTTTTATGATTGACATCCGCAGTTCTTCGTTGGCAAGTATTTCTTTGCAACGCTCAATAAATTTGAGGACATCTTCATATTCCTGGCGGAGTTTATCCTGCTCAAGGCCGGTTAACTGGCGTAAACGCATCTCGACGATTGCTCGAGCTTGAATATCAGACAAGGAGAAACGTTCAATCAACCGTTCACGTGCTTCATCCGGCGTTTTTGAACCGCGAATGATAGCGATTACCTCATCAATATTATCGCTTGCAATAATTAAACCTTCCAGAATATGAGCCCGTTTCTCAGCTTGATCCAGTTCAAACTCTGTCCTTCTCACCACCACATCATGCCTGTGATCCACAAAATAATGGATCAGGTCTTTTAGGTTCAGTAAACGTGGGCGGCCTTTAACCAGGGCAATGTTATTTACACTGAAAGAGGTCTGGAGTTGTGTAAACTTATAAAGTTTGTTGAGTACAACGTTGGAGATTTCATCTTTTTTAATGTCAACAACAATGCGCATCCCTTCGCGGTCTGACTCGTCATTAACATTTGAGATTCCTTCAATTTTCTTCTCATTCACCAACTCGGCAATTTTAATAATCAATTCTGCCTTATTGACCATGTAAGGGATCTCGGTAACAACAATGCGCTCACGACCATTACCATAGGTTTCGATATGTGCTTTGCCCCGGATAACAACTCTTCCCCTTCCGGTTTCATAAGCTTCTTCAACACCTCGATACCCATAAATTATTCCACCTGTAGGAAAATCAGGAGCTTTAATAATTGGGATGAGATCTGTAATTTCAATTTCCTTATTATCGATATAAGCCGTAATGGCATCAATTGTATCGCTCAGATTGTGAGGCGGCATGTTAGTAGCCATCCCCACTGCAATTCCCGATGCACCGTTCACCAGTAGGTTTGGTATCCTGGTTGGTAGAACAGTCGGTTCTTTTAGCGATTCATCGAAGTTTGGTTGGAAATCAACCGTATTTTTATCTAAATCACTTAACGTTTCTTCTGCAATTTTCGCCATTCTTGCTTCTGTATAACGCATGGCCGCAGGGCTGTCGCCATCAATAGACCCGTAATTACCCTGCCCGTCAATCAATGGATAACGTAAAGACCAGTTTTGCGCCATACGCACCATTGTCATATATACCGAAGAATCACCATGAGGGTGGTACTTACCGAGCACCTCTCCTACTATCCTGGCTGATTTTTTATATGGTCTGTTTGATATGATACCAAGTTCGCTCATTCCGAATAAAACACGGCGGTGTACCGGCTTTAATCCATCGCGTACGTCAGGCAAAGCCCTTGAAACGATAACAGACATCGAATAATCGATGTATGCCGACTTCATTTGCTCTTCGATGTTTATCTTTATAATTCTTTCGCCCTCAGTCATTTAATCCTCCTTTTAAAGGTTGTTTGTATTGAAAAATTCGACTTACAAAAATATAAAAATACTATTAAAACCGGACTGTTTGTGCGGTTTTTAATCGCAGTTACTAAATTAAATTTTAACAATCCGATGTTTAAAAAATCAAATTGCCAAATGGAGCTCTTTTCAAATAATCACTAACTTTATAACCTGAAATGCTATATTTACCGAGCATTTACGAACAACTTTTAGGAATAATTTTTGTTTATACACATACCAAATATATAAGGACACTGAATATGGATTCTCAATTCTCACCAAGAATAAAAGATGTACTCACTTACAGCCGGGAAGAAGCTATAAGATTGGGGAATGAGCAAATTGGACTGGAGCATATTTTTCTGGGAATTTTGAGAGATGGCGAAGGCATTGCAATTGATATCCTTTCGAACTTAGGCTTGAATTTATCGGAAATAAAAGAAGCGGTAGAAAATGCGCTTCGTACAGATAAAGAAATTGATCCGCAAGCTTCGATACAGCTCTTGAAATCTGCAGAGAAGGCGTTAAAATTAGTTTATTTGGAGGCCAGGGCTTTAAATAGTCCTACAATCAATACCGGTCATCTGCTGTTGGCCATACTGAAAGATAAGGAAAGCCAGATATCCAGTCTGCTGGCAGAATTTCAGATCAACTATTATATCCTGAAATCCAGGTTGGAGGACTACAAACAACCCGAAGCAAAATCGGAATACGGTGATGAAGAAGACGATGCCGAAGATCCGTTCTCTAAGCCGTCAAATCCCAGTGGTCAAAAAAAATCAGGTGGCACGAAATCAGAAACACCTGTTCTTGATAATTTTGGGGTCGACATCACCAAGGCAGCCGAAGAAAATAACCTGGATCCCATTGTTGGAAGGGAAAAAGAAATTGAAAGGCTAGCCCAAATCCTGTCACGGAGAAAGAAAAACAACCCGATCCTGATTGGGGAACCTGGCGTTGGAAAGTCTGCAATTGCCGAGGGACTGGCCCTTCGCATTGTTCAAAAGAAAGTTTCCCGGGTTTTGTTCGACAAGCGGGTTGTTAGTTTGGACATTGCTTCTATTGTTGCTGGCACCAAGTACCGCGGACAGTTTGAAGAGCGAATGAAGGCAATTCTGAATGAACTGTCAAAGGTTAATAACGTCATTCTTTTTATCGATGAAATCCACACAATTGTTGGTGCAGGCGGGGCAACTGGCTCTCTTGATGCTGCCAACATGCTAAAACCGGCTTTGGCCCGTGGCGATATTCAATGTATCGGGGCAACCACACTTGATGAATATCGTCAGCAAATTGAAAAAGACGGTGCCCTTGAAAGAAGGTTCCAGAAAGTAATGGTTGAACCAACAACAATTGACGAGACCGTTGAAATCCTGAATAATATCAAAGAACGCTACGAAGATCATCACAATGTAATTTACACCAAAGAAGCAATTGACGCTTGTGTAAAACTTACAGCTCGCTATATTACAGACCGTTTTCTGCCAGACAAAGCAATTGATGCACTGGACGAGGCCGGTTCACGCGTTCATATTTCAAACATTAATGTGCCGGATAAGATTGTAAAGCTGGAGCAGAAAATTGAATCGACACGTGAAGAGAAAATTAAAGCTGTAAAAAGCCAGAATTTTGAATTGGCCGCAAGCCACCGCGATAAGGAAAAAAATCTGCTTCAACTACTGGATCAGGAAAAAGAAAATTGGGAAAAAGAACTGCTGAGCCACCGCGAACTGGTTACCGATGAAAAGGTAGCAGAAGTTGTGGCGATGATGTCTGGTATTCCGGTGCAACGAATTGCCCAGGCCGAAGGCAAACGCCTGATGAATATGGGTGCCATGCTTAAGGGAAGTGTTGTTGGGCAAGATGATGCAATTGCAAAAATCGTTAAAGCAATTCAACGAAACCGGGCCGGACTGAAAGACCCGAATAAACCAATTGGTTCGTTTGTTTTTCTGGGGCCGACAGGTGTTGGTAAAACACAGCTGGCCAAGGTACTGGCTAAATATTTATTCGACAGTATTGATTCGCTGATACGGATCGACATGAGCGAATACATGGAAAAATTCTCTGTTTCCCGTTTAGTTGGTGCTCCTCCGGGATATGTTGGGTATGAAGAAGGTGGCCAGTTGACTGAAAAGGTACGACGAAAACCCTATTCTGTCGTGTTGCTTGATGAAATTGAAAAAGCCCATCCGGATGTTTTCCACCTCCTGCTCCAGGTTCTGGATGAAGGTAGATTGACGGATAGTTTGGGAAGAAACATTGATTTCAAAAACACGATCATTATCATGACGTCGAACATCGGTTCGCGCCAGTTGAGCGATTTTGGTCGCGGGGTTGGTTTCTCGACACCAAAATCGGCAGAAGAGGAAACCGATCATGCCAAATATATTGTTGAAAAAGCATTGAAACGCGCCTTCGCCCCCGAATTCTTAAATCGTATTGATGATGTGGTCATGTTCAACTCTCTATCGAAAGATGATATCTTCAAAATCATCGATATTGAACTGAAAGGATTATACGATCGTGTTGCATCGTTAAATTATAAGCTGAAGATTTCTAAATCGGCCAAAGATTTTATTGCCGAAAAAGGGTATGATTCCCAATACGGTGCGCGACCACTGAAACGTGCCATTCAAAAATACCTGGAAGATGAAATGGCAGAAGTAATTATCCGTGCATCAATTACAGAGGGTGATACGGTTTCTGTTGGTTTTGACAAGAAGAACCAAAAAATTAAGATCAGGATTCTGGGAACCCCGCAAAAGGCATAATACCATAAAAGATACAGATAAAGCCAGTCAATACCGACTGGCTTTATAACTTGTTGAATATTGTCCATAGTTGACTTGTTCAAATTATCACTTAACAGCATTAGTGTCCTATAAAACTATACCGACTTGGGATGTAAAAAACTTAAAAATCATTGTTATTGATTTACAGATAAATACAAAATACAATTGTTTAAAACATGCAAAAATTTACTGAATTCAAAATCAAGTCCGTTTACTTTATTTATTACTGTAATCACTTAATTTTAAGATAGTTAAAATAAATAATTGAAATTTTCATAGGACACTAATGAAGTGATAATTTAAACAAGTCAACTATGGACAATATTCAACATGTTATACTGGGGATAG
>JBNKTK010000113.1:0-12008 GCA_050298035.1 Mangrovibacterium sp.
CTTTTTATTGAAGGGCTGAAGGACTATGTGAAGATTTATATTCAGAACGAACCCAAGCCGGTAATTACTCTGAATTCGCTAAAAAAGATGGCCGAAAGCTTACCCTCTGGTCATTTCTTGCGGGTACATAAATCATTCATTATTAACACGAATAAAATTAAGTCGGTTACCAAAAACCGGATCATTATCCATGATCGCTGGATTCCGGTTGGCGACAATTACAAAAACGATTTTCAAAGCTCTGTAATCAATAAGTTCACGTTATAAGAACCAGGGAATAATTGTCGTTTCATGATTTTGTTCTGCTGAAATGTCAACCTTATTTAGGGATCATCAAGCCAGAACTAATGTCCAATGACCAACATTAGTTGTACTGGCGGTGTTGGAACCATAAATCTTTCAGTGAAAAACCAACGCGCATCCTGAAAAAGTTTTCCTTGATAAGCTGGTTCGAGACAGTGCCTTTTTGCCCGGCTTCGAAACTGATATCGATATGGGACTTTTGACTTCTGATAGGCAGGCCCAGCCCAAATGAAATACTTGTTTCATCCAGTTGTACATCTCGCAGGTCGAGGTACGATTTGGCATGCTGAAACCCAATACGATAGCTTATCCGTTTGTGAAAGTCGGAAAGGGCGTTTATACTTGGTGTGTATTCCAATCCGGCACGGACGTAGGGATTGTTTTTCAGTTTCACATTGCCAAGATCGTATTTGTAGTCTGACCATTTTTGTATTCCGGCATCGAGTGCATAGATGAACTTGTTTTTGTGGTTCAGCGCCAGTCCAATCCCAAATTCTTCGGGGATCACAAAATTGTCCCTGGACTCGGTTTCATTTTGAAAAACGTCACCGGCTGAGCTGACGGTAGAGTTTTCGCGTTTGGTAACCAGTACTTGTCCCGGGTTGTAAATAGCCCCCAGCGTCAAACTGTTGTTCCTGAGATTGATCGCATATTGCACCCCAAACTCCCAGTAAAAGTTATGAAAATAGTCGGTGGTGACATTGCTGATTGAATTGCTGGAAAGGGCTGATAAATCGTGGTATTGTGTCTGGCTTAGCGAACCAAACAGAAAGGATGACTTTACGCCCAATGACAAGTTTTTTAGCGGTGAAATAGCCAGGCTGGCATAGGCCCGGCTGATATCTCCCGAACCAATAATATCCAGCGGGTATTCAAGCTGAACACCGTCAATGGCACTTGTTGTATTTATCTCGTACCCGGTCGAGCTGAATGGATTTACCCCCAGGCCTGCAGCCAGCCACCGGTTGATCCGCCATCCCAATGCCAGGTAACTGAAATTGGCATCGGATGAATTTGCGGTCTTGCCCTGAGATTTAAATGTTGAAAATTTACTGTCGACACCCATCTCAAGAATAAAATTCAGGCTGTCAATCCCATGATACGATGCCGGGTTCAGCGGATTGAGTAATGAACCGGAACTTAAAGCAATTCCTGCGTTCCCCATCGCCGTGTTGACCGGATTGGTTTGCGATTTCAATTCACCCAGACCGTACATGGAATAGGGCGAGCTGGTATTGTTTTGCGCCTGCCCCCGGTAAACCGATAACGATAGGAGCAAAAGAACAATAGGTAGCGAGTATTTTGATGAGAATAGCTTATTCATATTTCAAAAAATAGAGGTTTAATTTGGGCTGATAGTCATTGGCATGTTCACCGTTCAGGATCAACAGATCAGCCTTGTTTAATAAATCCGACGTGGGGAGGGTGACCAATAAACCTTCGTTGGTGTCGTAGTAATTTCCCGCGAGTGCATCGAGCAAAAACTCACTTATGTCGACAACGTAGTACGAGTTTTCATGGTACAGCAAATCCATCACCAGCGAAGCTTCAACACTTACTTCAGTGTTATCCGATGCGGTTATGGTCAGGTTATTGCCAAAGCGGTTAATACGGTCGGTGGTATAAAAATGAAGCGTCTCAGGCATAAAGTTTTCATCATTCAGCGTTGATGGAACTAAAACCAGTTCCGCTTTTATCAGCACCCGGTCGTTATAAGTGTAGATTTCATTAAGTGTGGGAAAGTCAATTCGGGTTACCACTCCGGTGCTTCCCTGGATGTAGGTCAGGTTACCTGATTGCGTTGACGGAAGTTCTTCTTTTTGAACGGCAAGTGGCGCATAATCGGTTCCGGAGCGGTTGGTTATGGCTTGGTTGTAATTCGAACCTTCGGCTGCAAGCTGAAAAGTGTATTCCTTTTCTTCCAGTTCGTAGCCCAGTCGATGCGTATATAATCGGAGCTGGATACTTGTGGTATCAGAATTGAACCCAATAATTGACCTGCTCTCATCCGAAGCACTCAAAGCAAATCCTTTCAAGTAGGCTTTGAACTTGGTGTTTGTCGAGACTTCATCCGCATCATTTAAAACCATCTCCATGATTTCTTTGCCCAATGAGTCGTCAATTCTGAATTCGATATTGTTGCGCGAAGGGTAGGGCATAAAACTGTAGCTGCCGACCGGGGTTGTTTCGTGCGAAAATGAGCTGGTATTGAACAGGTACGATTGAGAAGCTTCGTTTTCCCGAAATGCCAGTTGTTCGGTGAGCCGGTACAGACTGATTTGCTGCAATGCGGTTGTATCGCCAATGCTGTACCCGGAATAATCCAGTTTTACGGTGATTGAATCAAAAATATCATCTTCATTAATCCCACTGGCGTCATTGCCAAAGTCGAAATTGAAATAGGTGCGAAGCTCTGTTGTTCCTACTGATGTATGCTCAAACTTGCCCACCAGTGCCTGGCCTGGGTTTGATGTTGGTATTGAATCGAGCAATACGGTTGAAAGTTTAACCATAAAGCTGTCAACCATGACAATACTCGATTTTGTATCAACCAGGTCTTCTCCAATCTGGAAGTTACCCACATCGGTATTACATGATGCTAAAGCAGTCAGAAACAGAAGCAGAAAATAGTATTTGTTCATATAAATTTTCAAATGATTTTATCGGTTGTTGTGACAACACACATTGGCTGCAAAGCAAACCGATTGCGGCTTTTCGTAAAAGAAATATAGACTTGGGAATCAAATTCAGGGTTGATAGGTAGGGTTTTATCGATGATCCCGGTAAATGGACTGTTTATCCCAAAAGTTTTGTTAAAAAGCGTGAATTTTATTAACAACTCCGGGGCTTTAGTCTGGTAATTATTCGCTTATATAGGCATTCTTTGGTTTTCTCTGAAAATTACCCCAGTTGGTCTATCATTTTTTTTTAGATATCGGGAACCTGATATGTTTGCTGCGAAAACTGAATAAAATTTAGCAATGATTCGAAAAAATTTATCTGTGCATAACTGGCACATTCAGCTACTTCGTTTAGGAATGGCGCTTATAGTCCTGTTACAATTAACCTCGTGTAGCGGAGACGACGATGAAGAAGATTTAGTTGGTAACTGGGTGAAGTTATCCGATTTTGAAGGAGTTCCCCGGTCGGATGCGTTTGCCGTTAGCCTGGACGGAAAAGCATATGTGGGTACCGGTTACGATGGAGAAGACCGGTTAAACGACGTTTGGGAGTATAACCCGCTGCAGGATTACTGGATACAGAAAGCTGACTTTCCCGGTGCAGCCCGGAATGGCGCGGTTGGTTTTGCGGCAGGTGGAAAAGTATTTGTTTGTACGGGTTACGATGGCACCAATAAACTGAATGATTTATGGGAATATGATCCCGCAACAAATGAATGGGCGCAAAAGGCTGACTTCCCCGGTTCGGCAAGATATGGCGCCATCGCCATGTCAATCGGAGACAAGGGGTATGTTGGTACCGGCTACGACGGCAACTATTTAAAAGACTTTTATGAATACGATCCGTCAACCGATACCTGGACACAACGGGTCAGTGTTGGTGGCTCAAAAAGAAGGGATGCCATGGCATTTGTTATTGACGGGAAAGGTTATGTATGTGGCGGGCTCAACAATGGTATTTTCGAAAATGACTTTTGGGAATATGATCCGGAAACAGATTTGTGGAGCCAAAAGAATGATATTTCGGATGCTACAGAAGAAGACTTTGATGATGACTATGACATTGTGAGGACAAACGCCGTGTCATTTGTGGCAAACGGAAAAGCTTATGTTTGTACAGGCGGCAAAAGTTCAACAGGTATTGATGTTTGGGAATACAACCCGACAACCGATCGGTGGAGCGAAAAAACCGACCTGGAAGGTGCAGCCCGGACCGAAGCCGTTGCTTTCAGCATAAACAACATTGGCTATGTTGCCACGGGGCGCAACAGCAGCTATTATTTTGACGATGTCTGGCGCTTTGAGCCGGATGCAGAATACAACGAATATGATTAATTCCAATATATGGCAAGTCGATTAATTCATTGGAATCAACCTGTATTACTCCTGATTTTTTCAGGAGTAATACTTTTTTCGTGCCAACCTAAAAGCAAAGTGCAGGTCACAGCTTTTAAGACAGAAGCGGGCTGGGGATACCAACTTCAAAAGGATGACCATGTTTTTATCAAACAACCGTTTATTCCTGCAGTAAACGGGCAAAAAGGTTTTGCCTCTGAAGATGATGCCGTTCGTACAGGGATGCTTGTGCTGAATAAGTTAAAGCACCACAAACGTCCAACCATTTCTGTTCATGAATTGGACAGTTTAAAAATCACAATGCAAGATTAATTTCAGGTGTACGACAAAATTCCCATTATTCAATATAAACAACGAAAAACACGAAAGACACAAAAAAATTGCTACGCAATTTCAGAAACGTCGAAGACGTTTCTTTTTAGTGTCTTTCGTGTTCTTCGTTGTCAAAATACAATTTTATAGTTTTCTCAAATTGTCATTTTTACCAAACTATTGTTGAACAGGAATTTTGTCGTACACTTTTAATTTCAGACTGATGCTTGCTTTCCGGGAAAAGGGCTATTTTTGATCACAAACAAAAAGCTGTGACAGGATGAAAATTGTCGTACTTGATGGATTTACACTGAACCCTGGCGATTTGAGCTGGGATTCATTATCGGCATTGGGTGAATTAACGGTTTACGACCGGACGTTACCAGAACAGCGTCTGGAACGGATTGGGGACGCTGTTGCCATCTTCACCAACAAAGTCGTTATCGATAAAGAAATTATTGATGCTTCGCCCAAATTAAAATACATTGGTGTATTGGCCACCGGGTACAATGTCATTGATTTTGATGCGGCCAACAACGCAGGCATCCATGTCACAAATATCCCGGCATACAGTACCGACTCCGTGGCGCAGCTCGTTTTTGCCCATATTCTGAATGTTGCAAACCAGGTTAAACTACATGCTGATGATGTCCGTCGTGGTGGATGGTCGCAGAGCATTGATTTTTCGTATTGCCTGGCTCCTCAAATGGAACTGGCCGGAAAAACGCTTGGAATTGTCGGGTTTGGGAAGATTGGACAACGGGTAGCCGAACTGGCACTGGCCTTTGGGATGAAGGTGATCTTTCAAAACCGGTCAGACAAGCAGGGATTGTTCCCGCAATTTGAACAGGTTGGCCTTGATGAATTACTTTCCCGGGCTGATATAATCAGTATAAATTGTCCATTGACTGATGAAAACAGGGAATTTATCAATCGCCAATCGATTTCACGGATGAAAAAATCGGCAATACTAATCAACACCGGGCGCGGTCCTTTAATTCATGAGCCGGACTTGGCCGATGCCCTGAACAACGGACAGGTTGCCGCTGCCTGCCTCGATGTTCTGTCCCAGGAACCTCCACGGAGAGATAATCCGCTTTTCGAGGCCAAAAATTGTTACATCACCCCGCATATTGCCTGGGCAACAATTGAAGCACGTCAGCGATTGATGTCAATTGCTGTATCAAATTTTGAGGCTTACCTGACAGATAAACCTCAAAATGTCGTTAATAAACCAGTTGTGTTAAAATAAAAACTGTGGAAAAGAAAGGAGGGTTAATCCTCCTCTTCGTCATCATCGTAATCGTCAAAATTATCATCGTCGTACGAATCGTCATCTGATTCATAATCGAAATCAGTGTCGAAAGATTCTTCGTCTTCATCAAACTCATCGTAGATTGATAACCGTTTTTTGGCACTTTTGTCTTTTTTTGTACCCTTGCCAAACTGACTGCCAATGTCATTTTTCTCAATGTCAGAATGTTTAGAATTCTTTTTTGAGGGTTTGTTCGATTTCATTTCTAAAATGCTATTAACTTAAATTACAATAATTTATAAATCAGAAAGTCTGTTATTTTGTTATTTCGTAAACTACTTGATTTTTTTTTATTTTTCCAATACCCTAAAACATTTTTTTTAGTCATAACTGGCTGCTAACCGTACTTTTAGTGTCTTTTTCTATTGTTTGCCATACAGGATAAACCTCCTTTCTCTAACTTTATAAGCTATTGAATTGAAACTGACCCAGTTTCTGATTTAATATAAAACAAAGCAGAAAGTAGCCATTAAGTGGTATGGATGACAAAATCACTTCAACCACATTAATTTATTCTTGTTATATAAGAAGAACCAAAATTTAGGGAGCTATGTCATTTACACTTCAACCTGGCGCAGATGCCATCAATTTTGATTTGCCGGCTACCGACGGGAATCATTATTCTCTTGCTGATTTTAATGATGCCAAATTCCTGGTCATATTTTTTACCTGTAATCATTGTCCGTATGTTACCGGGAGCGATGAGGTTACCCGCCAAACAGCTGAAAAATACATGCCAAAAGGAGCGACGTTCGTCGCAATTAATTCAAACAGTAAGAACACCTATCAGGAAGACGACTTTGAACATATGACGCAGCGGATGGCGGAATTTCAGTTTCCGTGGGTTTACCTGTATGATGAATCACAGGCGGTAGCCCTTGCGTACGGTGCTCTTCGCACACCTCACTTTTACATTTTCGACGAAAACCGAAAGCTTGTTTATACTGGTCGTGCTGTTGACAGCCCCAAAGACCCATCAAAAATTACTGTGAATGATTTGGACCGGACACTTGATGAACTTACCTCCGGGAAGCCGGTAAGTTTACCGGTTACCAACCCGATTGGTTGTAACGTGAAGTGGGAGGGAAAACACAAGCACTGGATGCCCGACGATGCCTGTGACCTGGTTTGGTGAAAATTTGAAAACGATTTCCTCCCGGGTGTCTTGCGGCACTTTTATAACAAGGAAATGATTCTTACCTTGCGCCGGTTTAACGAACAGGGAGCTGTTTCTTCCTATTAAAAAATGAAAACATGATTGACATTGACCAGCTCGAAGAAAAGTACAGTATAGAAGGTGAAGTAGGGTTTTCAGAACTCGAAGGTGATTTGATTTTTATAAACATCTCGAATAAACATGCCGATGCTGATATTTGTCTTTACGGGGCGCATGTGGTAAGCTTTACGCCTCATAACAACATTGATCTGTTATGGATGAGCCCGCAGAGCTATTTCGAGGTTGGCAAAGCAATTCGTGGCGGCATACCGGTTTGTTTCCCCTGGTTTGGCCCGCATAAAACCGATCCTCAAATGCCGCAGCATGGTTTTGGCCGTTTGATGTACTGGGATGTTGTTGAAACAGCTTCATTGCCAAATGGCGAAACACTGGTCAGACTGCAACTGTGCAGTTCGGAAGCAACCAAAGCATATTGGCCGTATGAGTTTTGTGCTGAGATGGTCATTACTGTTGGTCAGAAACTCACGGCTACCCTGAAGGTGACAAATACAGGACAGGAAGCTTTTGAGTACAGCTGTGCCCTGCATTCCTATTTTAGCTTGTCATCAATTGAGGATATTTCCATTGAAGGGCTTCAACATGCCAAATATCATAGCCAGCTGGAACCGGGTGATTTTGTGCAGGAAGAACCGGCGTTGAAAATTGATAGGGCCGAAACACGCCATTACTACGATACCGATGCAGCCTGCGTTATCGACGACCGCTATTTCAGACGGCGTATTTCGGTAGAAAAGACAGGTAGCCGGAATACAACTGTTTGGAACCCGTGGGCTGACGCAAGCCTCCAAATGGCTGATATGCCTGACGAAGGCTATCAGACCTTTGTTTGTATTGAAGCAGTCAATGCTTTTGATGGAACTTTGCAGCTTTCACCGGGCGAGAGTCATCAAACCTCGGCGATTTTGGGGCTGGAAGGATAATCGCTAATGATTTAACGGGTCAGTTGATCGGTTTTTGCCGCCATAATGAAATCGTTCCGGTGAAGTCCGCTAATTTTATGCGTCCACCATGTAACCGTTACTTTTCCCCATTCAGTCAAAATTGCGGGGTGATGACCTTGCTTTTCAGCCAGGGTTCCGACCCGGTTGGTAAAAGCCAATGCTTCTAAAAAGTTGACAAATTGGAAGGTCCGCATTAATTTTTTGATCCCGTCTGTTTTAATAATATGCCATTCCGGTATTTGTTCTTTCAAAAGGATAGCTTCATCATCAGTTACCTGTGGTGCACCTACACGACACACTTCACAGGTTTGTTCGTGCAAATTTTCCATGTCTTCAACTTTCATTTCTTATGCAAATCAACGTTTCACACTATCCGGTCAGTTCCGAACCATTTCTTCCAGGTTGATTTTGGGATAGATAAATTTGTCGATGTAATCATTCATATCCAGGAAAAGGTTGCGGATCCGCTGTTCGATCTTGCTGTTTAAGCATTTGCCGGATTCGTCGAACACATCGCGCACTCGGGCAATCGAAACAGGGCCGGGCAGCACAATGCCGCCCACGTGGGAACAGACACTGCGCAGGCTTTCGAGCGATTTTACTGCGCCAATATCGCCGGCAGCCACACCAAGCAAGGCAATCGGTTTTTCGGCCAGCGCTGACGGAAAGCCCAGGTTTTCAATAATCAGCTTGATAATGCTGCTAAACGATCCGTGGTATTCAGGTGTTGCAATGATTACGGCGGTGGCTGTTTTCACATGGGTAATCAGCCTGACAACATCAACGGAATTTTCATTTTGACCAGGAAATGGAAGTTTGTAATCCTTCGGGTCAATTAGCGTGTAAGTTACATTGTGGTTTCGGTTAATCTCATCGATTAAAATTTTTACGGCCATCGCGGTATAGCTGTTGAACCGTAAACTCCCTTTTATTATGACGATGTTTTTCATAGTACTTGATCTTCAATTATTCAGTAAGTTGTACAAAGTCCATTTCAATATAGAGGAATATAGTTAGAATTCGTATCATAGATACATTTCATTATGCTTCAATGTATTGGTGTTTGGTTGTTGCTGTGCCTTTTTATACGTTCAAATTCACTTCGCGTTGTCGCTTGTACATGTTTTAGTTTTTAGGATAGAGCCTGTTTGACAATCATTCCGGGGCTTTCTTTCTGTCCGGAGCGGAACAATGGCCGCAATAGCTTCGTAACATACATAAATTCGGTACAGTCTGATTAAACCGGAATAGCGATGAAAATTGGGAAAATGCCAGAACCATTTGAGAAATTTTTCCTGGAAATCGGGAACCTTGTCTTGTTTGCCCGGGATGTAGGACGGCATTTCTTTAGTGCGCCGTTCGAATATCGCGAATTGGTCAAACAAGGGTATCATATTGGTAACCGCACCCTGCCTCTTGTCGGGATTACGGCATTCATCATGGGTATGGTGCTTACCTTGCAGTCCCGCCCGGTGCTTATCGATTTTGGTGCCGCGACTTTGCTTCCCGGCATGGTGGCCGTTTCCATTATCCGGGAAATCGGCCCGGTGATCACCGCATTGCTTTGTGCAGGGAAAATCAGTTCGGGGATCGGCGCAGAGCTGGGGGCCATGAAGGTGACCGAACAACTTGATGCCATGGAAGTTTCAGGAACAAAACCATTGAATTATGTGGTTGCAACCCGCGTGTTGGCAACAACTTTCCTGGTGCCGATATTAGTATTTATTGCAGATGCAATTGGCATGCTCGGATCGTATATTTCTATCAATATGTTTGAAAAAATGTCCTTTGTTTTATTCCTTTCACGGTCGTTCGATTCTCTTGAATTTTATGATATTATTCCGTCAACAATCAAAACAATCTTTTTTGGTTTCTTCATTGGTTTGATTGGGGCATACAAAGGATACAGCACGGGACAGGGAACCGAAGCGGTGGGGCTATCGGCCAATTCGGCGGTGGTAACAGCCTCGCTGGCCATTTTTTTAATTGACCTGATTGCCGTTCAGCTTTCGAATTTGATATACGGCGTATAAACGGAATGTATATGGAAACAGTTATCGAAGTCAGGCACCTTTCAAAATCATTTCAGGACCATATGGTACTGAGTGATATCAGCCTAAGTCTCCAACGAGGCGAAAACATGGCCATCCTTGGAAAATCAGGTGTTGGCAAATCGGTTCTGGCCAAGTGCATCGTTCGTTTAATCGACCCGGATGAAGGGGAAGTTTATGTGCTTGGGCAAAATATATTGGAACTAAACCCGATAAAACTGGACGAAATCCGTAAGCGGGTTGGTTATATTTTTCAGGGTGGGGCACTGTATGATTCCATGAGTGTACAGGAAAACCTGGAATTTCAGGTCAGGCGCACAAATATGCAGGTTAGTAAGGCTGAATTGCAGGATATGGTTGAAGAGGCCCTGCAGAATGTGGGATTGCTGGAAGCGATCGACAAAATGCCTTCGGAGTTGTCGGGCGGAATGAAAAAGCGGGTTGCAGTAGCACGTACGCTGATCTTTAAGCCGGAAATCATCGTATACGATGAGCCAACCACCGGACTTGATCCGGTGACCTCCAGTGAGATAAGCGAGCTGATACTAAAGGTGCAGGAGAAATACAATACGTCGTCCCTCATTATAACACATGATATGAAGTGCGTAAAAATGACCGCCAATCAGCTCAAAATAATGATGGATGGTCAATTTTATTTGGAAGGGACGTGGAAGGAACTGAGTAAAAGTAAAGACAAGGCTGTCAGTGGATATTTTCATTAAAAACTTTGCATGATGAGTAACACGGGAAAACATACTTTAAAACTGGGACTTTTGGTCGCCTCGGGCTTACTTTTGTTCATTGCAGCAATTTATTACATGGGCGTCAACCAAAGTTTATTTACGCCAAAGATCATCGTAAAAAGTTATTTGAGAGATGCTGCCGGTTTGATTGAGGGTAACAACGTTCGGTATTCGGGGGTGACAGTAGGGACGGTCTCGGGCGTAAGTATTGTTTCGGATACGACCGTGCTGGTGACCATGTCCATCAATCAAAAAGCCTGGAATTTTATCCGAAAGGACTCAAAAGTTGAGATTGGACGCGAAGGCCTGATGGGAAGCAAAATTCTGCTCATTAATCCCGGGACACCCCAGGCCGGAAGAATTGAAAACAATGATGTGCTGGTGGCTGTTGATGCACCGGATATTGACCAGTTAGTCCGTAATGCGGAAATCACGATCGGAAACACCAAAGAAATCACCGAGAACCTGGCCGAGATTAGCCGAAAGATCAACCATGGCAATGGCGACCTGGCCCGGTTGCTTAATGAAAATATCGTTACCAGCCGGATTGAACAGATCAGCGATCAGCTAACGGAGGTGTCGCAAAATGTGAATGAGCTGATACTGAAGATAAACAATGGCGAAGGTGATCTGGCACGACTTATCAACGATACACTGATCAATCACAATGTCATGCAACTCCTCGATAACCTGGACAATATTGCCATGGAATCTGATAGCCTGATGTTGGAACTTCGTTTTTTTAGCCGGGAACTGAACGAGGGTAGTGGGTTAATTCACCATCTGGTATACGACAGTACTCTGGTAACCGGGGTGGATACAACTATTATTAAACTGAATAACGGCTTGGATGAAGTTGTAAAAACGGTTCAGGCTATTCGCGAAAGCCGGTTGGTGAATATGTTCTCCGGGAAGAAAAAGAAAATCAACAAAAGTGAGTTGAATGAAAAGGATTAATTGACTTGGTCAGTGGCAAAGTTGGGTCAGGTAAACCTGCGCCTGTTCCTGTCCCATTTCATAGGCTTTTTCCCAACTGTCGCAGGCTTCTTTTATCCGGTTCAGGTAGTAC
>JBNKTK010000114.1:0-11994 GCA_050298035.1 Mangrovibacterium sp.
AACGATGTGTTTAGAATCCTGGCTATTCTTCTACTCTTAACTGCTTTTAAAGCCAACGCGCAATCGGGGTTTGACTCGAAATACAAATTTGAAGGCAATATAAACGATGAGTCTTCAAAGTATGACCTTACACTTACCGGAACCGAATCATTCACTACAGGAAACGACGGACAGGTTTTTGATTTGGTCGGAGAATCATATCTCGAAGCTCCTTTAGAACTTGGGCAAGCCGTACTTTTAGATGAATCATTTTATGTATCGATAGATTTTAATATGCCCGATGAAGGAATTGATGAAAGTGCCCGCATTCTGTTCGGAAACAAAGTGTGGGAATACGATATTCCCGGCTTTTCATTTCAGCTTTATAATGATAAAGGGCAGCCCGAAGGAAAAGCTTTTATTAACTTTAATATTGGCGGCGGCGGTTCGGAAATAGCCGGTAGATTTTATGACGTAACAATGGGTGAATGGCACAGAGCATATTTCATTGTCGATTTCAAAACTGAGACGGTTACCTTCGGTCTTGATGAACGTACTTTTTCTCAGTCACTTAGAGAAAATATAGATGGTAATAATTATGATCCCGAACAATTCATCGAGTCTTTATCAACCAGAGCCATTCGTATTGGTGGCCCGCAAATCAATGGAGTTGGTTCAACGGAGTGGCATCAAGTTGATAATTCACCTACAAATAATATAGCAGAATTACTTGTTGATAATCTTCAGATTTCATCTCCCCGTGCTGCCGGTAACGCGGAAACTGTTAATACAATTCTGCCAAAATTTACAAACCATCTTAACGGAACCGCAACACTCGAAGATAGCGAAATGGAATCGCTTTATTCTCAACTTCAAGCTAATCTTAATGGAATTTCATTTTCGGATATAGAACCTGATGCCCGGGCTTTTATTGAAGCCCATAATACTTACCTGGCTCCTTTATACAATCCGCTTGTAGACTGGAGGATGATAAATCATGACGACTTTCCGGTATATTCGAGAGCGTATATTGCACTCGGTTTATGGATGATGAGAGAAGGTTTAACAACAGAGAACGCTTCCCTTGCGGAAGGAATTGTTTTTCAAGAACATGCAGGCTTTCCGGGTGCTGTGCCTGAATCTTCGGAACGCGTTACCGGCGGAACAGCCGCGATAAACGCGACGTATGTAAAAGATCCCTATTACAATATGGGCGATATGCAGACAAACGAGGCTAATGAATTGTCATCGTACGTTTACCGCCCGACAGGTTTTTGGGCCCCGGCAGGCGAAGTAGTAAGAATAACTGTTCCGTCGAATGTGGTTAATTCAGGATTATACATTCGTGTGGGCGCTCATAAAGTTGATCATACTGTTTTTGTAAACACTAACCGCATGCCGGTAATAAAGATTAACTACCGAATTGAGTCTGAAACTTTTAATGTGATAAACCCAATGGGCGGAGGTATTTATGTGCTTGTGCCTTTGGGAACTGATCTCGGCTGGTTAGATATACAAATCGACGGCGCAGTCCGTTCGCCTTATTATTCAATGCGGGAAGGCCATTTAACTACAAATGACGATTGGAATAACACGATTAAAAAATACCCTGGTCCTCTAGCCGATTTCGAATCCGACAAATATATGTTTACTGTTCCCACTAACATGATACAGGATTTTAATAATCCTGACGAACTTCTGGAAAAATGGGACGAGGCTATGGATATATACCAGTTGATACACGGAAGACCCATGGAGCGTGTCCGTGCGGAAGCATTTATGTTTGATACACGTACTTCAGTCGAGGGATCTTATCCGGGCGGATATCCTGTCACACCGGGTTGGGAAGGTGAGGATATAAAACAGGCAATGTTTTCTCCATTCGTACTTATTAACGGGGCCTGGAAAAACGTACATCGTGATGATGCCTTGGCTATGTTCCACGAAATGGCACATCACCATTTGGGGTACTGCATGACAGGTGAAATTTTACCGGGACATGAAGGAGAAAGGCTGGACGAAATTGAAACGTATGTGAATGTTCCTTTCGCGGCTATAATTAACTCTGTTCTGGAAGAACCAATGGATACTGCTATGAAATATTCAACCGCTCAGAAATTCAGTCGGCTTGACGCGGCAATAGACTGGATGGTTACAATAAACTTCAGAAACGGCGATCCTATCGGCTGGGATCCTACAACAGATTTTGAACCCTCTGAGCTGTTGTATCAGGCAAGAGGTAGCGCAAAATATTTAGACCTGGCTGATGTATTCGGCGGATGGGAAGCGCTTGGAGAAATATATAAAACATTTTATGAGGAAGATAAAGCCAAAGGCGTACCGGTTACTTACACTCACCAGACTACGATTTCCCGTGATCATTTTCTGAAAAACGGATCGAACGCGCTAAACTGCAATATTGCTTCAATGTTTCACTTCTGGGGTATTCAACCTTCTGATTCGCTTTTCACGGAGCTGTCAACTCTTCCGGAATGCCCGGGAGCCGAAGAGAGAATTAAGTTTTATTTAAGCAACGCGCCGAGAACAAATGAAGACCTCCGGGAATTCCATACAGAGAAGTTGAAAGTTGAACCCTATCAGTTAAAACCGCAGGTATATGATCTGCTTCTGCCAGCTTTCGACACAATTGAGGCACAGCAGATCAGAACACAAGGAGCTAAAATATTAAAGGAATACTTCGGCACCGAGCCAAATGAGCGCCCGTCAACTCCCGTACTCTTAAATAATACTTTCAACCTGACAGGTAATCCCTCGGATCTTGTTGCATTTTCCTGGACACCTTCAGTCGATCCGGAGGGTGAAAAATTACGCTACAGCTGGAGATTGAAAAATGCGGAAACCAACGAAACACTTTTGTCAAGATCGTGGGTAGACGGGACAAAAGTAGAAATATCTGTTGAAGAATTATCATCTCTTCTTATGCCAGGCGGAAGTGGCAACACATTGGAGGATACTGTTTCCCTTTACCAGGAAGTTACAACTTCCGACTTGTTCACCATTGTTACAAGCGAACCTCTTTTAACAACATCCCAAAATTTAACCGGGACAGATATTTTAAAATATGGAAATCCGTCTGAATATCAGTTGGAACAGAATTACCCGAATCCATTTAACTCAAGCACGGTAATCTACTACGCTTTGCCACAGAGTGGAATAGTAAATTTAAAAGTTCATGATTTATTCGGAAAAGAAGTAGCAACCCTTGTTCAAGAATATAAACCGCCGGGAAAATATAAAGTTGAATTTAATGCTTCTTCTCTTTCCAGTGGCATTTATTACTACGAAATAATGACAAATGAATTTAGGCGAACTAAAAAAATGATTTTAATGAAATAGTCTCAAATGAACAGAGGAGAAATGCAAAACTCCTCCATCACACAAATCCTGTTCATGATCATTTGGTTGTTGAATTGCCATCAGCGGACTCTAGTAAAATTGAAAATCAAATGATATAGATTACCGCACTTCGTTCGTAATGACGGGAATAAGACTTTCTGAACCTCCTCCTTTAGACACTAAGCTAAAGGGCTAGACCAGCCTCTGAAGATTTAACCGGCAAGTATTGATAAACAAAATATTACCAGATGAATGTAAGTGAATTTTTAGTTGAACATCTAGACGGTGAAGCTGCAAGCAACGCCGACTTGCACAAATTTAAGCATAAATCCCGCGAGCTGATAAGTGTCTGGTGGGAGAAAAACAAGGATTATGCTGAGCTTGTAAAAAATAACTTTGAGAGTTGTACCAAATTAAAGTTTTCTGATTATGAATCTTGTATAATGACCGGAATTGCTGATCATTATGCAGAAAAAGCTTTTATAGCGGGCAATCCGGACAACGTAAGAAATCATTTTAAAAAAATATCCTATAACCCGACTATTGTTAACGAATTGAAAGAAAAAAACAAGAAAAAAAACATCCTGCTGATGACCCTCCATTCGGGTGGTGTTGAGGCAATGCCCACCTCCATGGGCTTTCTGGGGTTACATAGTGCCGTGTTTGTAAATTATAAAACAACGAATGCCCGAAACGGACAAATAAATAATGCTAAACAATTCGGGGTGCGGATTTGCGATGTAAAAGGAAACCTCAGGAACGACTTACTGCATTTTAGAAATCACCCGCATGTTTCAATGTTGGTGTGCGATGCATTCGATTATTGGAAAAGGTCGGAAAAGAGTATGTCAGCAAATATCTTTTCGAAAGAATGTAAATTGGATAATAGTGTCGATTATTTTGCAAAACTCTTAAATGCAGATATTTATTTCGCTTACATGAAAAGGACGGGATTAGAAACCTATGAGTTTATAATTGAACCGGTTGAGCCGATTGACAGGCGTTACAATTTACCGATTATGAAAAAATTCGAGCATATTGTTTTAAACGCACCGACAGAATATTATGCATGGAGTGAAATGCATGAACTTTTCAATTTACAGGAAGAATTATGCTGAGTAAAATTGAACTGCGAAACAATAACCAGGAACAGATTTCTTATTACATACATATTCCCCCCAAGGCTGTCGTAAGGTCTGCAATAGCCTATTTACACGGATTAATGAGTGATCTTTCCTGGTTTCAACTTCCTGCTAAATTGCCCGTAGATACTGCCGTAATTTATATCAGACGACAACCGAAAAATCATACGGATAATTTCATGGAATGGTACGAAAATTATAGGCTTTGTCTGGATGATTTTATTAAAAACTACCAGCCTGAACATTTGCATTTGGTTGCCAATTGTTTTGGAACTTTACCCGCATTGCTCTGGATTACAAAAGATCCTGAGACATTTACCACCGTTACTTTAAGTAATCCTGTTTTAAAGCAAAAAAAGAATTTCAGCAAAAAGGAAATACAAGAGATTTTTTTCAACTATTTGCTGAAAAAAAAGAACTTCAGGAGAATTTATCTCAAAACCCGCCATTTCTCCAGAATTCCGACAGTAATGGAATTCATTGAAAATACGGATGATACAACCTTTGAATTTTCCGATTCATTTTTTTTACAAGTGTTGAAGCTCCGAAAATGGCTGAATAAAAACCTGATCGATATCGGTATACCTGTTCACACCATTTTTGCTTACGAAGATGAAGTGGTTGATATAGCCGCAAAACCCAAGGGATTTTGGAAAAGGGTGAAACCGAGTAAAACAACTTATTTCCATGCCGATCATTTTATAGAATTACAACCTCAAAAAGAAGAATTTTGGGAGGAAGTAACCGGGTTCCAAAAAAAATATGAATGCAGCCTTGCCAAAACCAATCCCGATCATGTAAATACGATACTGGTTACCGGTGCCACAGGCTTTTTAGGCCAACATATTTGTCGCGAACTGGCTAATTTAGATTTTAAGGTTGTTGCCCTGGCAAGAGACTTCAGCAAAGCAAAAGAAATTCTCAATGAGTTCGAAAATATTGAAATCAGGGAAGGTGATTTAAACAATCTCAGCTCACTTGAAAATGCCATGAACAACATTGATGTGGTTATTCATTCAGCAGGTTTGGTAAGTGATTGGGGGAACCCGGAAACATTTAGAAAAAGTAATGTGGAGGGAACTAAGAACCTGCTTTTGATTGCGCACTCAAAAGGAATAAAACAGTTCGTGTCCATAAGTAGTTTAGGTATTTTTGGAGATGCCGATCAGGATAAAATTGACGAGAACAATCAACTTCTTTATACAACCGATAATTACAGTAACTCAAAAATTGGGCAAGAGTTTTTTGTGAAAAAATATTGTCTCCATAATAAAATTCCATTTACAATTATACGCCCGGGATTTATTTATGGTGAAGGCGATAATAATTTCTTTCCAAAGCTCATAGCCAATATCGAAAAGAAAAAAATGAAATTTGTTGGCTCGGGTGATAACCATTTAAATACAGTATATGTAGGAAATGTTACTTCATTAATAACCCGTGTTATTGGAAACCCTGTTGCCTGTAACCAATCCTATAACCTTTCCGACAGAGAGCAGGTTTCTGTAAGAAAGTTTATAAATGATATTACCCTCCAACTGAATTTGCCAAGGGTGGAAAAATCCGTTTCGTTAAAAACAGCTTTAGCCATAACCGCCATTTTTGAGACCTTGTACACAACGCTTAAGATTAAAAAAGCACCGCCATTTACACGGAAAAAAATAACATTTATGGCACGTGACAGAAGAATTAATTCTGAAAAGGCTTATTGCCTGATTGGTGGTGGCTATATTTCATATCAGGAAGGTATAGAAAGAACCCTAAACGATTTAAAAGAACATGGAAATTAATAATCATTTAAGTAGCGACAGGGTTGACAACTTTAAACGTTTTAATTCACCCTTTTTCAATCAATTCGACTTTAAGGAACATACGTTGAAACTTAGTGAAAATATTAACAAAACATACTGTTTTCCTACATTCTACACGGACATTTGTTTTGCTGCCATTGCATTTAAATGCTCATACAAAAAGGCAAAGAAACTGATGCCCCATGCCGGGTTAAAACCGGTAAAACTGCCGGGGGGAAATGCACTGATCGTTTTTTCTTGTTATGAATATAAAACTGTACATGAGATGAAACCATATAATGAAGTTGGCTTTTTAATACCTGTTTTGTCAAATGCGACTTTAAATGTGCCCATATTGCCCCTGATTACCGGGCAACTATTCAGAAAATTCGGCTATCATGCCCTGTGTATGCCCGTTACCTCGCTTGAGAGCAAAATACGGGGCGATGAAATATGGGGATTGCCCAAACAATTAAATGCAATCAATTATACAGCCAATGAAACTCATTTTACCTGTTCCATTCATGAAACAACCGGCGACGAAGTTGTCTGGCTAAAAATACCAAAGGCCGGAAAATCAATTCATTTGGATGAAACAACTTTTCTGTATACCACAAAAGAAGGTAAACTGCTTAAATCACAAACATGGTTCAAGGGAGAATCCATGGTAAATACCTTTCCAAAACAGCTCTTCAAATCCACCATTCCCGAAGATGAATTTATTAAAATCGGAAACTCGGGAACAGGAAAGAAGTTGCGCTTTTTAGAAATAGAAGAACATCCTTTTCAAACCCGATTTACAAATAACTTAATGAGCGCATTTGATTTGCCGCTAAAAGATTATCCCATTTAAATCAGAACAAAGACAATAGCAAAAGATGGATAAATTTAAAGATATAATAGTTTGGATTACAGGTGCTTCATCAGGTATTGGTGAGGCTTTGGCGTATGAATTCAGCAAACAAGGCGCTGTTATTATTTTATCGTCACGCGATAAGCAAAAACTAGAAGAAATCAGGGAAAGATGCTTCAATAGCCATAAACATACCGTACTCCCATTAGATTTGGAAGATCATGCAGAATACCAAAACTTGGTCGATTTTGTAATTCAAAAATATTCTCGGATTGATTTTCTTTTAAATTGTGGGGCTGTTTCTCAAAAGGCAATTTCATACAATACCCAAGCAGATGTTGAACGGAAAATTATGGAGGTGAATTTTTGGGGTACCGTAAATTTATCAAAATGCGTACTGCACCACATGTTGGAAAAAACACAGGGAACAATTGTAGTGTTTAGCAGCGTACTTGGCAAAATTGGTATTTACGGCAGATCGTCGTATTCAGCTTCAAAACATGCACTTCACGGCTATTTCGATAGCTTAAGGTGCGATTTGAAAAAACAGGGATATAAAAACATCCATATAAAAACGATTTGTCCGGGCTATATTAAAACCCGTATTTCATATAATTACCTCGATGAACATGGCGAAATGCTCAATTTTATGGATAAAGACCATGAAAATGCGATGAGCCCCGAAGCTGCTGCAAAAAAAATAATAAAGAAGCTAAGCACCACTCGATTAGAATTTTTGGTAGGAGGAAAAGAAACATTATCTGTTTTCATGAAACGCTATTTCCAAGAATTTTTCTTAAAAAACAGTTATAAATATTAGATGCTTTTGCCATATGGAATTGTCTGCAATTGATTTGAAAATACCATTTAAAACATCGTTTAAACACGCCCGGGCTGAACGCAAACAAACACAAAGCATTTTTGTAACCCTAAAAAGAAATAACCATACCGGATTAGGCGAGGCATGTCCCCGGGAATATGTCACAGGAGAATCAGTCAATTCATGTTTAAAATGGATAAAAGACAACAAAAATGACATTCTACAAAAATGTACGAACTTAGATAAATTAAAAGAATGGGTTACTGAAAACAGGGAGAAAATAAATCAACACCCATCGGCATGGTGCGCTGTTGAACTGGCATTGCTCGACTTGTTTGCCAAAGAAAAAAAGGTAAGTATTGAACAATTATTGTCCCTACCCCCATTACAAAAAAAATATAATTATACGGCGGTTATTGGTGAGGCCGATGAATATTCTTTCGCAAAAATATTGGCGCAATATAAAAATTTTGAGTTCAATGATTTTAAGTTAAAAGTGAGTGGGGATATTAAAACAGATAACAGGAAAATTGAACAAATTATTAAATCGGGGGATCAAGTTAGAATAAGGCTTGATGCAAATAACCTATGGGGTAAAAACATTGAAAAGGCAGAGAAGTATCTCGCCGGGCTTAAATACCAGGTTGCTGCAATAGAGGAACCTGTTACTGTGGGAGACTTTGTAACCTTGAATAAACTTTCAAATGAATTTTCGCTTCCAATAATTTTTGATGAAAGTGTATGTACTATTCATGACCTGGAACAAATTCCACTCCCACCCGCCTTTTCAATAATCAATGTTCGTATTTCGAAAATGGGCGGGCTATTAAGAACACTTGAAATGATTGATCGGATTCGTGAAAAGAAATTTAGCATTATTATTGGCTGCCTGGTTGGCGAAACATCACTTTTAAGCAGGGTTGCACTAACTGCGGCCAGTTACTGTGGGGATAGCTTGATAGCCCAGGAAGGTGCTTTTGGCGATTTATTGCTTCAACACGATTTTGTTGAACCCATGATAAGGTTCGGAAAAAAAGGGATTTTGGAATTTGGACAGGAAGAGTATCCCCCACAAAACCCAGAAGCCGGATGGGGTCTAAAAATGATAGAACATGAATATTGATAAAACCCCAATTTCTGTTGATGAGATCACCAGCTTTGTTGATTTTGTTTTTCAAACAGTCATCATAACTGTAATTTGGGATCAAAATCAGTAAAAGCTTAATAATATGAAAACACAAACAAGTTCAAATCAAGCAAGCAAGCTATCAGCAACCTTACTCCTATTCATCGCAATTACATCAGTTAGCGTTTCATCTTGCCAAAAAGATGATGAAAGCACAAATCAGGAATTAATTGTGAACAACTATGTAATGGTGGCTACCGGACAAACCACATTATACGATAATGACGGGAATGTTATAAGTAATATTAATAATGGAGATGCACTTTATGGCCAGGATGCCAATTATAAAAACAGTAAAGAAATTGCCTACCGGGATAATGGAGATGGAACAATCACTGACTTAAATACCGGGTTAATGTGGCAACAGGTACCTTCAACAGAAGATTATAATTGGCAGGAAGCCAAAGATTATTGCGAGAACCTGGAATTGGCCGGATACCGCGATTGGCGAATGCCTAATGTTAAAGAACTGTTTTCCATCAGCGATTTTAATTCAGGTTGGCCCTATTTAAATACTGAATATTTTGACTTAGCAAGCGGCCGTACAACTAAGGATGAACAATACTGGTCCAGCAATTACTACGTGGGGGTAACTATTGAAGGAGGTTCGGCATCTGCTTTCGGTGTAAACCATGTTACCGGCCATATTAAAACCTACCCTGCTGACGCCTTCGGCCCGATTGGAGGCAAATATGTCCGCGCGGTCCGTGGTGGGGATTATGGCATCAATGATTTTACCGACAATGGCGATGGTACCATTACCGACAAGTCAACCGGGTTGATGTGGTCACAGGATGACAATGGATCAGGTTTGGATTGGGAAGATGCCCTGGCTTACGCAGAAAACTCAGAGTTGGCTGGATATAGTGACTGGCGTTTGCCAAACGTAAAAGAGCTTCAGGGAATTGTTGACTATTCCTATTCGCCAAGTGCAACGAATGCTGAAAATATTGGGCCAGCCATCAATCCGGTTTTTACCTGTACAAAGATTACAAACGAAGGTGGATATGATGATTACCCTTATTACTGGACTAGTACTTCGGCCAATTTCACAAGTGGGCAACCATACTATTATGCATGGTATGTGGCGTTTGGGCGAGCTGTAGGTATGGGTGGCGAAGACCTTCACGGAGCAGGTGGCGTACGTTTCGACACCAAATATGAAGGAGGCAATTTAGGTGAAGGTGGAGAACGATATTACAATTATGTGCGCCTTGTTCGAAATATGAATTAATAAGGTTATAAAATCATTATATGTATTAGCCTTAAACAACATTGGGAAATCTGATTGAGGGCTCCTTACAATTTCAAAGCATTCTTTTGGTTTTCAGCTTGCACATGATTCAAAATGGCATCAAAATCCTCCTGCCAAAGGTTCGACATTTTTCCCATCGGGATCACCAAAGCGGGGATTTTATCAATTTTGATAGAATCCCCTTTTTTTGTCCGTTCATAACCCTTGCTAATTCGGGGATTGGTAAAAAAAAGAGGATCCCCATTAAAATCCGGTGGATTTGCACTCTCAGTAGGGCTTTGTTTTGATTCAGAACTCGCCCCAAAGAGGCTAACTCACGAATAAATGCCACAAAAAGCTCCATGTTTTGCAGCCCGCTAGTCCGCTTTCAGGAAAATGCGTTAAGAAATTTTGGGAAAGCAACGTAAAAAAAAGCAGTTTGCCACCATAAATTTTAGGTGACCAAATAACCTTTCATTGTCTGTCCTCACTTGTCACATTTCGTAAATACCTTGAAAGGCAGATTTGCATCAATGGAAAGAAGTTTGTCGAGCTTGAAATTCAGAAAAAGTTCAAAATGTATCGGGCAAGATAATAAATAGGGCAATCCTATGATGAAGGATCACCGGGGTGAGGAAATACCCCACCCCGGTGATTTTTCAAATGACGGGAAACCCCCATATCCCTTAATATTGATTAGTGTAAAGCTCTGCTTTTTCGGTGTTGATGCAAATCAATCTCACCTCTTTCTTTATCACCTTTTTATCACTTGAAAAGTTTTGACAGACACATTTCCTTGATTTACCACAAAAAGGTAAACCCCGGAAGAGTAATCGGATAAATCTATTTTTTGCAAAATCGAATGAATTTCACCTTTTTGGACAACCATGCCATTTGTCGTAGTTAATACATATTGCATAGGGTTCATTCGATCTGTTTCAATACTCAGCGTTATCCAGCCGCTGGTAGGATTGGGATAGAGCGAAAACTTCGTTTCTTCAAAATCACTAACCCCAACCGTTCTGCTAACCATCACTTCGGTCGTACAGGTTGACTCATTTCCAGCTGCATCGGTAACTGTCCAGGTAATCTCATACATCCCTTCGGGGAGTTCATATCCGGCAAGAGTTTCACTATCATTCAGATTGTTGACAACACGAAGCACTTCACAGTTATCTCGAATGTCAATGGGATCAAATTCTGTTCCCTGAACGGCATATACATTATTCTCTCCAACAACAACCTCTTGGTTTTCTGTACATATAATTTCCGGTTCGGTTACATCCTCAATGACTACGTTTTGCGTTTGGGTACTGGTATTTCCATGCCCGTCATTGTACTTCCAGGTAACTACGGTTGTTCCCTGCGTGGTAATTGGTAAAACAGCATCGCTTGTGGCGGTTATGCTTCCCGCACAGTTATCGGTAGCCGTTGGTACAACTAGCGAGGTAACTTCGCACTCAGCCATAACATCGCTTAGTGTTGCTACATCGGCCACTGGTGCAGTAACATCGTTGATAACCACATTTTGTGTTTGTGTGCTGGCATTGCCATGACCATCGTCATACCTCCAGGTAACCACAGTTGTTCCCTGCGTGGTAATTGGTAAAACAGCATCGCTTGTGGCGGTTAT
>JBNKTK010000115.1:0-11983 GCA_050298035.1 Mangrovibacterium sp.
AATGAATGCCTTCAACCAGTAAGTCGGTCGTTACAACCTGCTGCTTGTCGCTGTAGTCCAAAACAGCTGCATCGTCGCCAACTCCTTTTATGGTGCTTGGGTTTTTGAGTTTTATGTTTTTTGTAAGATGATCAATCAGTCCAAATTCACCAAGGCTCGAAATTGGTGTTGCTTTTTTAGTATTATCCATTTTTTAAATATCAGAGTAGCAGGTGTGAAATCAAACTAAATCAGCCGCAAAAATAGTGTTACTTCATTATCTTTGCAATTATTTTTAAACAGTCTGTATTAAAGATTGTTGTAGATTCCGGGAAGAATACAGAAAATGGAGACGTATGGAAGATCAAGATAAAATACTGGGAGATGTAACCTCCGGCGAATATAAATTTGGGTTTGTTTCCGATTTCGACATGGATACAATTCCAAAAGGATTGAATGAAAATGTAATTCGGATAATCTCCGAGAAGAAGGGTGAGCCTGAATTTATGCTGAATTTCAGACTTGAAGCTTTTCGGAAATGGCAAAAGATGAAAATGCCAGATTGGGCATATCTGAAGATACCTCCTATTGATTTTCAGGAAATCATTTATTATGCAGCCCCGAAGAAGAAACCACAATATGAAAGTCTGGATGAAGTTGATCCTGACTTGCTGGAAACCTTCAATAAACTGGGTATCCCGCTTGAAGAGCAAAAAATGCTATCTGGTGTTGCAGTTGATGCGGTGATTGATAGTGTTTCGGTGAAAACTACTTTCAAGGAAACCCTGGCTGAAAAAGGGATTATCTTCTGCTCGTTTAGCGAGGCCGTGAAGGAACATCCTGATTTGGTACAAAAATACCTGGGAATGTCTGTCCCGGTGACTGATAATTATTTTGCAGCCCTTAATTCGGCTGTATTTTCCGACGGGTCGTTTTGCTACATCCCGAAAGGTGTTCGCTGCCCCATGGAGCTGTCAACCTATTTTCGGATCAATGCCGCTGGAACCGGACAGTTTGAGCGTACGTTGATTGTGGCCGATGATGATAGCTATGTGAGCTACCTGGAAGGCTGTACGGCGCCAATGCGTGACGAGAACCAACTGCATGCCGCTGTTGTGGAAATTATTGCCATGGACAGGGCCGAGGTAAAATATTCAACTGTTCAAAACTGGTATCCCGGTGATAAAAACGGGAAAGGCGGGGTTTACAACTTTGTGACCAAACGCGGTGTTTGTCGTGGCGTTTCCTCAAAAATCAGCTGGACACAAGTGGAGACAGGTTCTGCCATCACCTGGAAATATCCAAGTTGTATTTTGATGGGCGACAATTCGGTTGGCGAGTTCAACTCGGTGGCCGTGACCAACAACTACCAGCAGGCTGATACCGGAACAAAGATGATCCACGTTGGGAAGAATACGAAAAGTACGATTATTTCGAAAGGTATATCGGCAGGGAAAAGCGATAACTCGTATCGCGGCCTGGTTAAAGTGATGCCGGGCGCCATTAATGCCCGCAACTTCTCGCAATGCGATTCGCTTTTGCTCGGATCAACCTGTGGGGCCCATACGTTCCCTTATATCGAAGTGGGCAATAAATCTGCGGTTGTTGAGCATGAGGCAACCACCTCTAAAATTGGCGAAGACCAAATCTTTTATTGCAACCAGCGCGGCATCTCAACCGAAGATGCAGTGGGAATGATCGTGAACGGATATGCCCGGGAAGTATTGAACAAGCTTCCGATGGAATTTGCCGTTGAGGCACAGAAATTACTTCAGATTAGTTTGGAGGGAAGTGTCGGCTAACCAGAGTTAACGCTTGAATTTTCCCGGATGAGTCCCGCCGGGATTGGAATTTGAAACTTGAAAATATAAAATGAATATGCTTACAATAAAGAATCTAAGAGCTGCCGTTGAAGGACAGGAAATCCTGAAAGGCATCAATCTCGATATAAAACCGGGAGAAGTACATGCTATCATGGGACCAAACGGTTCGGGTAAAAGTACTTTGAGCAACGTGTTGGCCGGTAAGGACAATTATGAAGTGTTGGGTGGTGAGGTGACCTTCCTGGGAGAGGATTTGCTGGGGTTGTCTGCTGAGGAGCGTGCAAGAAAAGGATTGTTCCTGAGCTTCCAGTATCCGGTTGAAATTCCCGGAGTTCCCATGGTCAACTTTATCAAAACTTCGGTCAACGAACATCGGAAGTACAATGGCTTGGAGCCGTTGACTGCTGGTGAGTTCCTGAAACTGATGCGCGAAAAGAAAGACTTGCTCCATCTGGATTCAAACCTGACAAACCGTTCGGTAAACGAAGGTTTCTCCGGTGGTGAGAAAAAGAAAAACGAAATTTTCCAGATGGCCATGCTGGAACCCAAACTGGCAATTCTTGATGAAACGGATTCTGGCCTCGATATTGATGCCCTGAAGGTTGTTGCCGAAGGGGTTAATGCGCTGAAAAGCCCGGAACGTTCAACGATTGTTATTACACACTACCAGCGTTTGCTCGATTATATCGTTCCTGATTTTGTTCATGTGCTTTATAAAGGGAAGATTGTGAAGTCGGCAGGTAAGGAACTTGCCTTGGAACTGGAAGAAAAAGGATACGACTGGATTAAAAAAGAACACGTTTAAGATGACTCAAACTGTTTTAAATAAAAAAGCTGTAAGCGAAAAATATTCATCGTTTTTTCAGGCAAACCGGGGCATTTTGGACGAAGGTTCTTCTGTTCTTTTCAATCGGATGCGTGAAGTAGCGATAAAGCGGTTCGAGCAGGTTGGAGTACCTGGGTTCAAAAACGAGAACTACAAATACACTAACCTGGAACGGGTTTTCGGTAAGGACTACCGCTATATCCTGCAATACGAAACAATTGATGTTGACCTGAACGAAGTTTTTCGTTGCGATGTGCCGCAGCTCGATACTTACACGGTGTTGCTGGTGAATGGATGGTATTATGCCCGTAACCAAAAGCTGGAAGGCCTTCCCAAAGGTGTTGTGGTTGGCAGTTTACAGCAGGCAGCGAATGAACAACCTGAGTTGGTGCAGGATTACCTGAACCGTCAGGCCGGATTGTCGGATGATCCGCTGGTGGCTTTGAACACCGCCTTTGCCAAAGATGGTTTCTTCCTGTACGTGCCGGATCATGTGGTGTTGGAGAAACCCATCCAGGTGATCAACCTGACACGTTCGCAGGACGCAGTATTTACAACCCAGCGCAACCTGATTGTTGCCGGCAAAAACAGCCAGGCAAAAGTAGTTTTCTGCGATCATACCCTGAGTGACTGCGATTTTCTGGCCAACAATGTGACTGAAGTTTTCGTTGGACGTGACGCTGTTGTTGATGTTTACACGATTCAAAATCAAAATAACCAGGCAAATTCGGTGAATTCATCATTCTTCCGTCAGGAGGAAAACTCCAATCTGCTGACCAGTGTTGCCACTTTGCATGGCGGCTTGATCCGCAATAACCTGAAGGTGACCCTCGATGGTGAACATGCCGAAGCTAATGTATTTGGAATGTCTTTTACTGACGAACGCCAGCATGTTGACAACTACACCAATATTGAGCACAACAAAGCCAATTGTTTGAGCAACCAGTTGTATAAAAATGTGCTTGATGGAGATTCAGTAGGCGCTTTTACTGGTCGCATCCATGTTATCCGCGATGCCCAAAAAACAAATGCTTTTCAGCGCAATAATAATGTGCTGCTGACCGACTCGGCTAAAATGAATACCAAACCACAGTTGATTATCGATGCCGATGATGTGAAATGTAGCCACGGCGCCACTGTTGGCCAGATTGACGAGGAGGCTTTGTTTTACATGCGTGCCCGCGGGATTAACGAGTTCGATGCCCGGTTGATGCTGATGAATGCTTTTGCACACGAGGTGATCCAGGAAATCCGGATTGAACCATTGAAAAACCGGATTGATGAACTGGTGGACAAACGCCTTCGCGGCGAATTGTCAAAATGCCATTCTTGCGACAGGAAATAAGATTCAATATAAAAGTGAAAAATTTAAACGCAAAGACGCGAGGACACGAAGAAAATAATATGAATACTTTGTGTCTTTGTGCCTTCGTGTTTAATCCATGTTTAGGGACTTTTTAGTTCGTTTGTCTCATCATCAAGCTTAATTTTAATACCATGACACTCGATATTGCCCGTATCCGCAAGGATTTTCCGATACTTGACCAGATGGTTTACAACAAACCGCTGATTTATTTCGACAGCGCTGCTTCTTCGCAAAAACCGCTTCAGGTTTTAAAGAAGGAGGAACAATTGCATCTGGAATATTACGGGAATATTCACCGTGGGGCACATTTCCTTGCAGACAGGGCAACGGTCGATTACGAGGAGGTACGCGATCAGGTGGCCGGTTTTATTCATGCCGGTTCGCGCGAGGAAATTATCTTCACAAAAGGAACGACAGAAAGCATCAACCTGGTGGCATTTTCGTTTGGCGAGGCTTTTATTTCTGAAGGTGATGAAATTATTGTGTCGGAGATGGAGCACCATGCCAACATTGTTCCGTGGCAAATGATGGCCGAACGGAAAGGGGCAAAAGTGGTGATGCTGCCGTTTGCTGATGATGGCCGCCTGATGATCGAAGATCTGGATGTCCTGATCAATGAACGGACAAAGCTGATTGCGGTGGCTCATGTCTCCAATACGCTGGGGACAATCAACCCGGTAAAAGCAATTATTGAAAAAGCGCATCAATCAGGTATAAAAGTATTGGTCGACGGCGCCCAGGCGATCAAACACATCCCGGTTGATGTACAGGCTATGGATGCTGATTTCTACGTTTTTTCTGCCCACAAAATGTACGGGCCAAACGGAGTTGGCGTGCTATATGGCAAAAAAGAGCTACTCGACCGGATGCCTCCGTACCAAGGTGGTGGTGAAATGATCTCGGAGGTCTCATTCAAAAAAACAACCTACAACGAGCTCCCTTATAAATTTGAAGCCGGAACTCCCCATATTACCGGTGTGATTGCTTTTGGCGAGGCTATTCGTTACCTGCTGGAGATGGGAGTGGAAGAGGTTGCTGCCTACGAACACCGTTTGCTGGAATATGCCACTCAAAAACTTTTGGAAATCCCGGGGATGATCATTTACGGCACCCAACCTGAAAAATCGGGTGTAATTACGTTCAATATTGAAGGCATCCATTCGTTCGACTTGGGAACCATGCTCGATAAAATGGGAATTGCCGCACGTACCGGCCGCCTGTGTGCCGATCCGGTAATGCAGCACTACAACGTGCCGGGAACAGTTCGTATTTCGTTTGCCGTTTACAACACGGTTGAAGAAATCGATCATTTCATAGAGGCATTGAAAAAGCTGGTGGTGATGCTGGGGTAAGTTAATTTAAAACTGTAAATGATGTCTCGAAAATATTCTGAGTATCTAGGGTTTATATTTAGCGCTTATATCCTTTTCTTTTTGATCAGGTTATATGAATTTGGGATGATCATTCGCCATTTTGGCTATCAGCCTAATCTTTGCATCGATGAGATCACAGGATATGGAAACGACCTTCTTCTGCTAAATGGTTTATTTTTGGTTTTATTTTTCCCCTATTTTTTATTGCATCATAAAGTTCCCCGGTTACTTCGCATGCTTTTGCTGGTTGTGGTGCTTGTGACCGGGCTTATGCAGTTTTATGTCGTCCGGTATTTTGTTTATCAGTTGCAACCACTCGACGTTTTTCTGTATCAATATTCATTAAAAGAAATTTGGTATACAATAACAACATCCAATGTTAGTTTGTGGGTTAATCTGCTTGTTGGGTTTTGTTTGATTATAACTGGTAGTTTTTTGTGTTATTTTTTTAGTCGTATTCGCTATTCATCACGGTTTCTATGGATTAAAGTAGCGACTTCGATTTTAGCCTTTCTTGTGTTACTTGTTTTGCCTGGATATGAGTTGGGCGCAACTAATTTTTCGAGTAATAAATCCTTTTATTTTTTGAGAAAGACCTTTAGTTTCCTGAATGAACCCGGCTCTGAAACCATAAATGAAAGATATCTCGATCTTTTTCATGACGCTAATGGAGGGGGGGAGTTTGTAAGTGATGAGTTTTCATTGCTCCATGAGTTCGAATCCAAGGATGTTATTGGTTCTTTTTTTCGAAAGTCAGAAAGCCGGCCAAATATTGTTTTTTTGCTTATTGAAGGATTGAATGATGATTTCATTCATTCATATAAAGGGGTGCATCTGATGCCCTTTCTCGAAAAACTGAAAGAGCAGAGCTTATACTGGGAACGGGCTTTTACTCTGGGAGAGCGGTCTTTTGCAGTGGTTCCTTCCGTGTTGGGGGCGTTGCCCTACGGGGAGAAAGGCTTTACATTGCAGGAAAAATATCCGTTGCACTTTTCTTTGGTAAGTGTTCTTAAAGCAAATGGGTATTACACCAGTTTCTTTTATGGGCAGGGAAGCTGGTTTCATAATAAAGACCACTTCTTTCGTTATAACAACATCGATCTGCTTTTTGATAACAGTAAGTTTTCGGACAAGTATTCGAAAATAATTGTAGGTGATGATAACTTTTTCTGGGGATATAGCGATAAGGATTTGTTTTGCCAGTCGTTAGAGGTGTTGGATACGCTCGGGACAAAGGATCGGCTTGATGTGTATTACACCGGAACGATGCATGGCCCTTTTCATGTTTCGGAAGAAGCCCGTTATGACTCGTTGTTCAGGGAGAGGTTATCCGGTGTTGAAAACACAAATGATCTTGAATTTTTCAGCCATTATCAGAAATATCTCAGGACAACCATTTTTACAGATGATGCGTTGGTGGATTTTTTGAGGGCTTATGAGAAGCGGGACGACTACGACCGGACAATTTTTATAATCACCGGCGATCATCCAATGACCGAAGTTCCCATCGCAAATTCGTTGAAACGCTATCATGTTCCTATTATCATCTATTCGCCGATGCTGGTTCAGCACCGTCATTTTCGAGGGGTTGTCAGCCATTTGGATGTTGCTGAAACACTGAATGCTTTTTTGTCTGCCAATTACGGGGTTCAGGTACCAGGATTGAGCGCTTCGTTAGGGACAAAGTTGGATACTTCTAACAACGGCAACATGGACAGGGATTTTGCCTTTATGAACACGAACCGGGAGATTATTGACTACTTCTCGGATGGACAGTTTATTTCCAACGGAAAGGACTTTTTTGAGGTAGATGAAAACCTGGGGCTGCACCCGTCAACTGACCAGTCTGGATTCAATGAGGTACAAGATCGTTTGAATGCGTTCAGAACGGTTAACCGGTATGTTTGCAGTAAGGATAAAATCCTTCCGCGAGATGTTTATCTAAATTTCTTGGGATATAAACAATTGTCAGGTTCGACTGAATCCGGCATCGATTTTAACGGCGAGTACCATGATATCCTGAAAACGATCCCCGTATCCGGTGACAAACTGTTTTTTGAAGTTAACCTTACGTGCGAAGATGTTCCGGATGATGGATTGATTGTTTATCAACTAACCAATAAAAAGGACAGCATGCTTTTGTGGAGAAGTATTGCTCTGACAGAAAAGGTTAATGAACTGATCCCGGTTGAAAATATAAACAGGCAGGACACCTCATATTTTCATGCGTATTTTTGGAACCGCAGCAAGCGACCTGTGAAATGTTCTGAAATTGAGGCTGCATTGTTTCTGGATCATTAATTTCATCGTGAGGAGGCCGTTTCTCTGTTTTGCCCCTGATCTTCCGGGCATATCAAAAGTTGGAACATTTCATTTTCCCATGCAACTTGATAGTGATACTGTTGGATGAAATTATTTAGAACAATTTCATGTTCGGGCCACTGTTTAAACTTTCCCTCTGACATTGACGGCCAATCGTTCAGTTTTGTTTCTTGTTTTTGTCTGATTATGGCCGGTAAAGCCTGGCGCTTAACTACTGCTTCCGAAAGTTTTACCCTGAAAATTTCGGGATTGTAATACAATTTTGGCCACGAGGTTGATATGAATGGTTTCTTTTCTGTCAGGTAGTTGAACATGGGTATTTCAATAAACGACAGTAAGTACTCCTCTTTTTCTATTAAGGGGAATGCCTCGGTGATTATCTCATCCATTGCTTTTGCCCTTTTCTGCGAAGTGTATATGTATCTCAGTTTTGGGTGATCGATTAGGGACCGCTTCACCAGCCGGGAACCGATGTCGAAATAGGTATTCTGCCAGGCATAAACAACCGAGCTTACGAGAATTACTGCAATGAGGGCTTTTTTCAGGAGGAGTTGGTTTTCTCTTATTTTTGAAGATATTAGTTTCAGGTCGAATAGTTTGCTTAATGTCAGAGGGCCAAGTAACCACATTCCCCAAACAGATTTTGCCAAACCTGAATCAGAGCCAAGAGGTGCAATCAATAAAAGAATTAAACCGGAGAAAGCCAGGATACGTGAGATGGGGGACTGACTTCGGTCAACAGGAACAATGATGCCATAAAAAAGCATCAGTCCAAGAAATAGGTAGCGAACTTTGCTCCAGAATATTTCCCGAAGAAAGAGTGCTGATATCAATGCAATGATTGTGACAGACATAAGAAGAACATGGTTATTCTTTTCTGAAAAAACGATTCGTTTTTGTTTTAAAACCCGGATGAGAAAGTACAAACCGAGTCCAAAAAGACACAGCATGACAATGGCATTGATATACCCGGAAATATAAGATTTCAGGAGTGGTTTAAGTCCGTGGGAAGCGCTGGCATCTACCCCCATTTGCGATACAAAAGTGAGGTTGTCAATAAATAGTTCCCAATGACCAGTCAGTTTGATCAAACAATAAATCAGGAAAATACCCCCGATACCCCCACTAATCCATGATATGCAATTTTTGATCGTATCTGACCAACGATGTTCATATAGAAAATGGGCAAACAGGATGATCAGGATAAATGCTAAAAATGTCAGGTTCGAAACCTTGAAGAAAAGGCTAATTCCAAAGATTGTCCCTGAAATAAAAAGGGAAACTTGCTTTTTTGCTGTTACGCCTTGTATAAGAAACAACAGGCCGAGAGCGAATCCCAGCGAGGTAAGTATGTCGTAGTTTAAACATTCCGGTCCTCCCCTGAGAATAAAAATCAACGTAATTGCGAGTGTTATCAGTGCATCTCTTTTGGTTAAAGCCAACCGTAACAGGCGGAGATAGATCATACATGTCGCAGTAATGGCAATGACCCAGCCAAGTCTGATCCAGTAGAGCCCTCCTGCCGGAAACAATTTCATCCAATATGCTCCCGCAACATCGGAGAGCCAAAACATCATGGAGTAACGGACTGAATAGGGATCATCGTAAATAAAACGAAAGGCTGTTAAGTGAAAGCCGGTATCAGCTAAATCAAAACCTTGAAACGTAAGGAGTAATTGCCATAATATAATAATGGTAAAAATGGAAGTATTGCTGATTTTTAACAATAGTTTCATCGGGTTACTGGATATAAATAAAGTACAGGAAATTCAAAAACCACGCTGCCAGAATTAGCATTAGTGGGTGATCTTTGGTTAGTAGCTGAACCGGGGGATATTGAACTTCTTCAGTAAAAAGTAACTGGAGATAGCGTAAAATACCTGCAATGACCCAGAATACGGTGACAAACAGGTATTCAGTGCCAACCCGTTCCATGCTTTCAGGAGAAACGGTGTACATGATGTAGGCAACGATAATAACCGAGGACAGCATGATCATGGCATAATTTATAAATGTCGAATTGTACCCGGATACGGACTTTCGAAGCATCACATCATTCTTTTCGTAAAAAATGACATCTATCCTGCGTTTGCCAAACACAATGAGCAACGAGAGCAAAAAAGTCATGATGATTATCCATACAGATAGGTTGACACCGGTTGATACCGATCCGGCAAATAAGCGAAGTACAAAACCAATGCTCAGTACCATAACATCAATGATTGCTATTTTCTTTAAGAACAAGGTATATAGGACATTGATCACTTTATAGATCAGAAGAACAAGGATGAGATACTCATTTACAAACCAGCCAACCAGCAACCCTGATACTGTTAGGAATAAATCAAGTAATCGTGCCTGGTTGGCGGAAATTTTACCTGATGCGACGGGTCTGTTCTTTTTTTCGGGATGGATGCGATCTTCTTCTGCATCATACAAGTCATTAAAAACATAGATTGAACTGGCTATCATGCAAAAGCTAATAAATGCCATCAGTGCATGGCTCATTAGTTTGATGTTTGTAAACTGCGCAGAGAAAAAAAGTGGCAGAAGAACAAACAGGTTCTTCAGGTAATGGGGAATTCTCAAAAGTTGAATAACTGATTTGATCATATTTGTTTCCATTTCATCCATTTGTAACTGGCCAGCGACAACATGTGGACGTCAGCAGGACTGTCTCCATATGCATAAACGGAACTGTATTCTTCCAGATTATATTTGACCCGGATTTGCTTCGCTTTTTCAATGCCGTGGCAGTTTTGGCCTTTAATTTTTCCGGTGATGAGCGAATTTTTTACTTCATGCTCAGTTGCCAGAAGCTCAAAACCGTGTTTGTTGCACCATGGTTTTAGCCAGATTGAAAATGACGCGCTTACAATTACAATTTTTGTTTTAGTGGTTTGATGTTTTTTAATTTCCGCCAATGCTTTGGGTCTGATCAACCGGGGAATGACTTGCTCTGCAAATTCTTCGCCGAGCTGCAATATCCGGTTATTATCAACCCCTTTGAAAAAGTAAGAAAACAATTGCTCTTTGGTTTTCCAGTTTGGGACAAATTTAAGTTTCATTAATAGGAATAAAGGCAGGTGGAGGATAATGCCCGCCCAGAACCTGGGTTCTCCTTTTACAAACCGGATGAAGTGTAAAAAGGAATCATTGCGCGTGATCGTGCCGTCAAAATCGAAAAATGCAATGTTCATTAGGCGTTTGTATTTTGCTGATCAATACAAGATTGAATATCGTTTCAGCGCAAATGTACCGTTCTTTTGGACATAAATAGACATAAAGTCTATTTCCCTTTTGTAAAAAAGAATATCAAAGATTGCAATATAATTTACCGATTGCCCAAATTAATCAATATCCCTTTAACGTGTGTTTAAGTTGCTATTTTGTTTTGTGTTTGATTCGTTTCTGGGACTTTTTGTCGGTTTCTTTTCTTATACTTTCCCAAACATTCGGTATTGATTAATAGTTCGTTGCTTCAATTTCGAAAAATGCCTGCGGGTGCTGGCAGGCAGGGCACATTTTAGGCGCCGCTTCCGCTTCGTGGATGAACCCGCAATTCCGGCATTTCCAAACCACTTTGTTGCCCCGCTTGAAGACTTTCCCTTCTTCCAGGTTATTGTACAGAGTGCGGTAGCGTTCTTCGTGGTGCTTTTCCACTTTGGCAATCAGTTTAAAAGCGGCAGCAATTTCTTTAAAGCCTTCTTCTTCGGCCACGCGGGCAAAATCGGGGTAAAGGTCGGTCCATTCTTCATTTTCGCCATCGGCAGCGGCTTTCAGGTTTTCGAGCGTGGAGCCAATCAGGCCGGCAGGAAAACTGGCCGTTACTTCAACCATGCCACCTTCAAGGAACTTAAAGAACCGTTTGGCATGTTCTTTTTCATTTAAAGCGGTTTCGGCAAAAATGGATGCAATTTGTTCTAACCCTTCTTTTTTGGCCTGGCTGGCATAGTAATCATAACGGGTGCGGGCCTGCGACTCACCTGCAAATGCTTTTAGAAGGTTTTTTTCGGTTTGTGTTCCGGCTATCGAATTCATGATTAAACGATTTAGAGTTATTTCTTTTGTTGATTTTTGAGAAGCTTAAATTTACAAAATATTTAGGCGGAAGCCGGGCTGTTTGTCTAATTTAGACCTGTTCAATAAAAAAAGGCCATCCCACAAGGGATAGCCTCAATAAACATGAAAGCGACAGTTATTTTTTGTTGGCGATGAAATCGGACATGGTTGTATCAAGAAATTTCTTACAGGCTTCTTCTACTCCTTTTTTATAGGCGTTGGCATCTACCGG
>JBNKTK010000116.1:0-11672 GCA_050298035.1 Mangrovibacterium sp.
GTTTGGAGGGGTAAATTTTAAGGTTGCTTCCAATTTGTAAGTTGAAATTTCCTTAGTCTGACTTTTGGGACAGCCTCCTGCATCATCTTCTCATCATCATGTGCATTAAGCCGCCACCATTGCTGACTTTGGTGAAGCCCATTTGCTGTAAATACCGTTGTGCGTAAGCTGAACGAGCACCCGACGCGCAATAGAGGGTAATTTCCCTGTCCTTGCTGCCTAGCTCGTCCATTCGGGCTGCCAGCTCGTCCAATGGGATATTGACCGCATTAGGATAGGCGCCTCCCCTAAATTCTTCTGTTGTGCGCACATCAACAACAAGTGGTTCATTTGTTGATTTTGTGGTTAATGGTTGAGTATTTCTGCTGGCCATCATTGTAGTCAGTCCGCCACCGTTTTTCACGTTCGTATATCCAACCTGCATGAGCATGCGTTGTGCATAAGCTGAACGGGCTCCGGAAGCACAATAAACCGTGATTTCGCGGGAAGCGTTGTTGCCCAGCTCTTCAAAACGGTACATCAGTTCATCCAGCGGGATGTTGATGGCATCGGGGTAGGCGCCATCTTCAAACTCTTCTACCGTGCGGACATCAACAACAATCGGAGAATTGATATCTTGCTCTTGCTCCTTTGGTTTTTCCTCTGTCTCTGTTGTTTCTTCCTCAATGGTTTTTGATTCGATGGACAGAAGTTCCAGTTCAATATTTTTAAAACCAACTGTTCTTCCCTGACGTTGAAGCGAGGTATGTCCTCCGGAAATATTGGTCACATCGTTAAATCCGGCGCCAATTAGAGTGCGAAGGGCCTGGTGGCCTTTCTTTCCGGTTTCATCGTACACAATCACCATGCGATTTGCCGGAATGTTTTCCAGTTGTTGCTTTAGTAATTCCAGCGGAATATGAATGGCACCTTCGACGTGCGATTTCTCATAAGCAAACACATCGCGAACATCCACGAATACCGGGTTTTTTCCTTCAATATAACTATCCAGCTCCGATGCAGTCACTGATGGGCTGTACCCTGATATGCGGTTTTCGGCTGTGTAGGCAGCCATGTTGATGGCATCGTTGGCTGTGCCGATTGGCGGTGAGTAGGCAAAATCAATATCGGCCAAATCGCTCACCGTCAATTTTGAAGCGGCAGCTGTGGCAATGACATCCAGGCGTTTGTCAGCGCCTTTGTAGCCAGCTGTTTGTCCACCCAGAATTACGCCGGTATTGCGGTCGTAAACCAGCATGGCTGTAACCGTTTCGGCTCCCGGGTAGTACGATGTGTGGTGTTCTTTGTGGACAACAATGGCTTCGGCATCAATTCCGGCAGTGCAGGCTGCTTTTAGCGAAAGACCTGTTGTGCCGGCAACTGCTTCAAATACGCGTACAACCGAAGTGCCAATCGCACCTTTGTATGGATGGTTTCCGCCGAGCGCATTCTCAGCTGCGATGCGTCCCTGGCGGTTTGCCGGGCCTGCAAGCGGGATGCGGACTTTCTTGCCACTCACCCGATGCTCAATTTCAACCATATCACCGGCTGCATAAATGTCCGGATCGGAAGTTTGAAGGTATTCATTTACAAGTAATCCACCTGCTTCGCCTAATTCCAGTCCTGCATCTTTGGCCAGTTGCAACGTGGGGCGAACGCCGATTGACAACAAAACCATGTCGGCATCAAGTTGTTTGCCGTTATCCAGTTTAACCGAGCGCGATAAGATTTCAGTTACCCCGGCATTGGTATGAATGCCAACTCCGTACGACAGCAGTTCATTTTCAACAAAACCGGCTGTTTCGGCTTCCATGATAGCCATCACGTGTGGCATCATTTCCACCACATTCACGTTAAGTCCTCTTTTTACAAGTGCTTCAACCATTTCTAGCCCAATGAAACCTCCGCCAACTACCACGGCATTTTTCGGGTTTTTCTCATCCAAATGAGCCGAAATTTTATCCATATCTTCCAGTGTCCACAACGAGAAGACGTGATTGCTGTCGGCTCCCGGAAGGTTTGGTTTTATCGGTTTACCTCCCTGAGCCAGGATCAGCTTGGTGTATTCAAAATCTTGCTGCTTGCCGGTTTGGCTGTTGATGGTTTTTACCACATGGGCAGTCTTGTCAATTGATATAACTGTTGTGTTGGTGTGTACATCAACCCCGTATTGTTCGTTGAAACTTTCGGGGCTTTGCAGGATCAGTTTCGAGCGGCTTTTGATGTCGCCACCAATGTAGTAGGGCAGGCCGCAGTTGGCAAACGAGATGTCTGGTCCAGCCTCAAGCATAACAATCTTAGCAGATGGGGAGATGCGACGAGCTTTTGCTGCAGCTGTTGCGCCCGCCGCTACTCCCCCTATAATTACAATCTTTTCCATATTCTGTATAATTTTAAAAATTGGGTATTATTGAATTTTGGTAATTTCTTTCAGTAGAAAGTCTTTTGATTTGACTCCGACGAACCGATTGATTTCTTTGCCGTCTTTGAACAAAACCAAGGTTGGAATGCTCCTGACCTTAAATTTTTGTGCCATGCTTTGGAATTGTTCAATGTTTACTTTCCCAACACGACTGTTTCCATTTAGCTCTTCGGCCACTTCATTTAAAATTGGTGCCATTAGTCTGCAGGGAGCACACCAGCTGGCCCAGAAGTCAACCAACACAACTTTGTTTTTCGTCTGTTGCTGAAAATTTTTATCGGTAAGTGTCAGGATTTTTTGGTGATCGGCCACCATGGGGGTGTTTTTGATTTTTGCCCGGGCAACTTTTATCATAACGAAAAATGCAACTATAATCAGGGCAATAACCAGTAATATAATTTGAACCATATTAAAAGATGATGTTAGTGGATAATTTCTGTTTATTTATTGTTGTTTGAGATTTTCGGATTGTTTTCAGGCATGAACCGATGAACTAAAAAATTCATTCAGGATTGATGTTACCTGCTGTTTCGACTGGATACTGGCAGTTGCCTTTACAACTTCACCGTTTTTATAATAGATTGTAAACGGAATGCCCATAAATCCTTTCACTTCCGTTAAATCACGGATGATGTGCGCTTCGGGATTATCAAATTCCATGTCGAAGAAGCGAACGTGAGCATATTCATCTTCCAGCTCTTCGGCAACCCGGTAAACGGGGATGCACATTGGCCCCATGCGCCCGCATATAATCATGACATTCTCATTTTCGCTGATAATCTTCTCGTGCTGATCAGCAGTTTCAATGTGTTTTAAATTTGTGTACAGCATCGCGTTTGTTCTGTAATTGTTTGATGACAAAAGTATTTCGGGCAAGGAAGTCTGCAAAGCTTTTTCTCTTTTTGGATTCCAACTTTCGGATTGAATTACATCAAGTTTTTTATTGATTTATTTCTAACTTCACAGCTCGAATAATGAGAATACGTTCATGAAAACGATTTTTGAAAACGACGAGGAATTTGTTTGCGACATTAATTCACCTTGTTTCCAGTTGCTTACAATGGATGAGGTGGAGATGGTGAAGTCGAGCAAGACCCAGGTGCTTTTCCGTAAAGGGGACAACCTGACTAAGCAGGGGGCATTTACTTCGTATGTGTTGTTTGTTGTAAATGGCTACGCCCGGCAATATGTTGAGGGGGAACAGGGGAAAACATTCAACTTGCGCATCATCAAGCCGGGAGAGTTTGTCGGTCTTTCAGCAGTTTTCTCAAAGAATAAGTTCAACTACTCGGCCGTAGCGCTGACTGATTGTTTGGCATTTTTAATAGAAAAGGACGTGATTGCCAGGGTTATCAAGCAAAATGGCCTGTTTGGTTTCAGCTTTATCCAGCGTTATTGCGAGCAAAATACCAATCTGTTCGACACCGTTCGAAATGTGCTTTACAAACAAATGAACGGTCGCCTGGCTGATACTCTGCTCTATCTTGAAGATATCAGAGGGGAGTTTCCGGAGATTTTCCAGATACTTTCGCGTAAGGAACTGGCTGACTTTGCCGGCATTTCTACCGAAAGTACCGTGAAACTTCTGAAAAGCTACGAAAAAGACGGTTTGATCGAGTTGAAGGACAAAGACATTATCATTTTAAATCCGAAGACATTACAGGAAATTAGTTTGCGTGGTTAGTGCATCCATTTCCCGAATTTGCCGGTTTGGTAGTCTTCGTAGGCCTGCCTGATTTCTTCTTCGGTATTCATCACAAACGGGCCGTGTGCCATAACCGGTTCATTAAATGGCCGGGCATGGCCAAAAAGGAAACGACTTTTGCTTTTTGCTGCTATTTCAAGTTGCGGGTTGTCGTTTTCAAATTCTACCAGGCTTTTTTCCGAAATGGTTTGACCATTCACGATTAATTCTCCGCTTACTAAATAGAAGAAAATGTTCTCCTCGTTGAGAACGGACAGTGATAAATTGCCTTCCTCATTCATAAAAACCGATGACAGGAAAACATTGCTCACACTTTCAAAAGCACCCTTGATTCCTTGATATTCGCCTGAAATCACATTCATTGTTACTTGCTGATCCGGCGAAATGTAGCTTGGGATCGATTCTTTTTGCAGGCCTTTATAAAATGGCTCTTTCATTTTTAGCCTGGCCGGAAGGTTGATCCAGAGTTGGAGTATTTCCAGTGAGCCGCCTTCTTTTTTGAACTCATCCGATGATACTTCCGAATGGATGAGCCCCCGGCCTGCAGTCATCCATTGCACACCTCCTGCTGTTATGACACTTTTCTCGCCGCTGCTGTCAAAGTGGGCAATGTCGCCTTCGAAAATGAAGGTCACTGTCTCGATTCCTCGATGCGGGTGTGGGCCGAATGGTAGTCCCTGGTTTTGTCGGGGGTATACCTGCGGACCGTGATGGTTTAAAAACAGGAATGGATCAATATAACTGACTGAACGCGTGGGCATGACCCGGTAAGTCACCAAATCGGCAATCGGATCATTTACCGGCTTGTGTATCTTTTTAATCGTTCTCATTTGTGGTTACAAGGCCAAAAGGACACGTTCCAACTTTGCTTTGATTTCCATCGCCAATGGCTCAAGTTCCGGGTTCTCAATAGCCAGCATGGACGCGACGGGGTCGATAATCGCAATTTCGACTTTGCCATTTTCCATCTGCTGAACCAAGACATTGCACGGAAGCATTAGCCCGATTTTGTTTTCAGCTGTAATTGCCCGGTAGGCAAAAGGCGGATTGCAGGCACCAAGTATTTTATATTTCGGGAAGTCGATTCCCATTTTTTCTTTTAGCTTTTCGTCAATATTGATTTCGGTAAGCACACCAAAACCTTCTTTTTTTAGTTCCTCAGTTACTCTTAAAACTGCTTCATCAAAGTTGTAATCCGTGGTTTTATCAATATAATACTTCATCGTTTTGTGTTTTTAGGAAATTGTTTCTAAACGTTTTAATAAAATCGGCTCCTGATTTAGAAAACAGAATTGGGTATGTTTTGTTTAATGAAAATGTACCTAAGATGATTGTAGCAGAGAATAATTTGGAGCATGATTTTTGGGGGGCTAGTGAGGTGATGGGTGATGAAGTTGATATTTCTCAATATCATTTCTGCAGGATATAAATTTTGGTACATTTAAACCCGCCAGTAAAAACGGGAACATGTTTACATTCGGATTATTTTCAACACATTTGCCATATCTGGTTTTTGCTTTCTTTTACCTGACATTTTATGTTTCTACCTTGCAAAAGGGGAAGCATGACCAGGTGAACGATGCGAAAATTGCAAACAACGAACTTTCAATAGGCCAACAATCTTGTTCTGTTACCGGTTCGTGTTTTGTTATGAAGTCCGGGATACCGGATTCTTCAACCAATCAGTTAACTGGCACTGGCTGTTTCTCCTTCAGAATATCAACGGATATCATTGAAATTGTTCCCGATTTTGAGACTGATTGTCCTTTAACAGGCCGCTTTTCTGGTGCCATATTCAATCGCCCGCCGCCTTCTATCTTCAATATGGCAGTTTAAGCAACACTCCGTTGTATTTTGTTTATCGTTAGGGTTTCGGTAATGCCTAATGATTCTTTATCTTTATCGACACTTTGACGAAGAATATTTTATTGCAGGTGACATTTGGATAAACTGATTTTGATTTTATTGGTTTTTGCATACTAGCCTGTTGTTATGAAGTTGAATAATAATCAAAAGAATGAAAATACCTCAAGCATTAATTGAAAAATATAACGTTCCGGTGCCGCGTTACACCAGCTATCCGCCGGCAAACTTTTTTGTTGACGATTTTGGAACAACTGACTATTTGAAAGCCGTTGACGAATCGAACCGGGAGAAACCGGAAAACATTAGTATTTATCTGCATATTCCGTTCTGTACGCAGCTTTGTTTGTACTGTGGGTGCAATACCCACATCACCAAAGATAAAAACCTGATGCGCACCTATGTTGATGCGCTGAAAAAGGAAATTGGCATGATTCGCCCGCTGCTCGACAGAAACCGAAAAGTGTCGCAGATCCACTGGGGCGGGGGAACACCCAATGCGCTTCCTTCGGCTTACATTGGCGAAATCATGGATATTCTGACTTCTGAATTTCAGTTTATCGACAAGCCTGAGATCGCGGTGGAATGTAATCCGGCGTATCTGGATGAAAAGTATATTGCCGACCTGGCTTCATTTGGGTTTAACCGGATCAGCATGGGCGTGCAGGATTTCCAGGAGAAGGTGCTGAACGCGGTGAACCGGGAAATCCCTTCCATTCCGATTGAGGAGTTGTATAAAATGATCAAATCGCATAAAGGGATGTCAGTCAACCTGGATTTTATTTACGGGTTGCCATTTCAAACAGCCGACTCGTTTGCAAAAACGATGGAACGCGCTTTGGAAATATCGCCCGACCGTCTGGTGACATTCTCGTATGCACACGTGCCCTGGGTGAAGAAAGCACAGCAGAAGCTCGAAGAATATGGCCTTCCGTCTCCGGATGAGAAAGTGAAAATGTTTGAGACAGGCTGGGCGCAAATGAAAGCTGCCGGTTACATTCCAATTGGGCTGGATCACTATGCAAAGCCTGAAGATGACATGGCACAGGCCCTGCAAACCCGGACATTGCACCGGAACTTCCAGGGATATTGCACCCGCGAAACAACCGGACAGGTTTATGCCTTTGGCGTAACGGGGATCAGCCAGCTGGAAAATGTTTATGCCCAAAATGCCCGTACCGTTTCGGAATACATTGAAAGTATCAATAGTGGAAATATTCAGATTGTCAAAGGTTACACCATGACCCGGACAGAGAAAATTATCCGGCAGATAATCAACGAAATCATGTGTAATCAATACCTGTCGTGGAACAAGGTTGCCGAAAATTTTGGTACAACAGCGCAGGAAATCAAAGAATTGCTGGATTTTACCAACGATAAACTGGATGGATTTAAGGCTGATCAACTATTGGAATACAATGATGATGAACTGATCATTTATGATATTGGCCGGTTCTTTTTGCGCAATATTGCCGCGGTTTTCGATATTCATGTTGGCGATCCGAGCCGTAAATTTTCACAATCTGTTTAGGCTGTTCTTAGTCTGAAGTTTAAATTCATAACCATGAAACGAATTGCTGTTATTGGTGCCGGGTTAACCGGGTTGACTACTGCCTACTACCTTCAAAAAAAAGGAATTGATGTTACTGTTTTTGAAAAGGCAGACCGCCCCGGTGGCGTGATCCATACGGTGCAGCGGGATGGTTTTACCTTTGAGAACGGTCCGAACACCGGCGTACTTGGAAATCCTGAAACAGTGGAGCTGATTGAAGAGTTGAGTGCCCATTGCCAGTTGGAAGTGGCTGATGAAGCTGCAAAATACCGTTGGATATGGAAAGGCGATCGTTGGCATGCGCTTCCTTCCGGATTGGCCGGAGGCATTACCACACCCTTGTTTACTTTTAGCGACAAGCTGCGTTTGCTGGGCGAGCCTTTTCGGAAACCAGGTACCAACCCTGATGAGTCATTGGCTGATATGGTGTGTCGGCGCATGGGACGAAGCTTCCTGAATTATGCTGTTGACCCCTTTGTGTTGGGAATTTATTCTGGCGACCCGGAAAAACTGGTCACCAAATATGCCTTGCCCAAATTGTATAATCTTGAGCAAAAGTACGGAAGTTTCATTGGTGGTTCAGTGAAGAAGGCCCGTGAGCCGAAACCGGAGCGGGAAAAGAAAGCCACTCGCCAGGTGTTTTCACTTTCGGGAGGTCTTTCGAGGCTGATTGAGGCTCTTGTGGCAGAGATAGGCATTGATCGTATCCGGCTCAATTGCGGGAAAATGAAAGTAAAACAGGCCGGTTCCGGGTACAGTATTTCTTGTGATGTCGTGAATGATCAGCTGTTTGACCAGGTTATTACAACAATTGGCGCCTACGAGCTTAAAAATATCTTTGACTTTTTGCCTGCTGAACAACTTTCGAAAGTTGAAATGTTGCCATATGCGCGTATCATTCAGGTTGCGGTTGGTTTCAGAAAATGGGAGGGAGTTGAACTAAAAGCGTTTGGTGGCTTGATTCCCTTCCGTGAAAATCGTCAGGTGTTGGGGGCACTTTTCCTGTCATCATTTTTAAAAGGAAGAGCGCCGGAAGGTGGCGCCTTGATTTCGACTTTTTTAGGCGGGGTTCGCAAACCTGAAATGGTTGATTTGCCGGATGATGAGATCAAAAACATCGTTTCTGTTGAATTAAAGTCTCTGTTGGGCTTAACAAATTGGGCTCCTGACTTGTTGGTTATTAATCGCTATCAGCATGCTATTCCACAGTATGGCATTGAATCAGCAGAGAAACTGAAAGCCATTGCTGAAATGGAAACGGCATTCCCGGGATTGATTCTGGCAGGCAACATCCGCGATGGTATCGGGATGGCAGACCGGATCAAACAGGGACGGTTGATTGCTGACAGCATCGAATAACATGCAGTTCATGTTTGAACTAAAAAACGAACAGGTTCAATTTTAAAGTTATGAGAAAAGAACGGGTAGCATCAACTTACCGCGCCTTACAGCAAAAAATTTGCAGTCAACTGGAAACAGCCGACGGAAAGACATCATTTATTACCGATAGTTGGGAAAAAGAAATTGGTTATGGCCATACCATGGTTTTTCAGGATGGAGATGCCATTGAAAAAGCCGCGGTTAATTTTTCGGCCGTTGGTGGTGCAGTAACCGAAACAATGCGCAAGGCCTTGAATATTGAAGAAGGGCAGGAGTATTTCGCCAGCGGGATTTCGTCTATTATTCATCCCCGAAATCCGCATGTGCCCATCACTCATATGAATGTGCGCTATTTTGAGCTTAGCTCCGGTAAATCGTGGTTTGGCGGCGGTATTGATCTAACCCCTCATTATATTGACACGCAGGAAGCCGGATGGTTTCACCGGGAACTGAAAACTGTTTGCGATCGTTTTGACACCAGTTTTTATACGGATTTTAAAGTTTGGGCCGATGATTATTTTTACCTGAAACACAGGGAAGAAACCCGTGGTGTTGGCGGTATCTTTTTTGATCATCAACCAGCGGCAGAAGAGGAGCAGTTTGAGAAGCTGTTTGCTTTTACCCAGGATTTAGCCGAGGCCTACCCGCGAATTTATATCGAGTTGCTGAATAAGAACCGTAACCGTGATTTCTCTGAGGCTGACAAAGCATGGCAATCGCTGCGAAGAGGCCGCTACGTGGAGTTTAACCTGCTTTACGACCGGGGTACCAAGTTTGGTTTGGAGTCGAACGGACGCACTGAATCAATCTTTTTGAGCATGCCGCCTGTTGCCACCTGGGCGTATGATTATAACGCAGAAGAAGGATCGAGAGAAGCAGAAACGCTGAATTTGTTGAAGAAGAATATTGACTGGCTAAATTTTTAATTATCAATTTTCAATTTGAAGTTTGGATTTTGTGATTGGAATTTTAGCATTTGTTGTTTATCATTTGGATTTTGGTATTTGTGACTTGAACTTTGTTACTCACTTATGGAACAAAAAGATAATTCGACTCGCACAGCTGTATTGCTGGTAAATGTTGGTACACCTGATGAACCAACTGTTCCGGCTGTCCGCCGCTATTTATTCCAGTTTCTGAATGATCGCCGGGTGATCGATCTTCCGTTGATCCCGCAAAAACTATTGGTCAATCTGATCATTGTGCCTTTTCGGGCGCCCAAATCAACCAAGCTCTATAAAATGCTTTGGACCGATGAAGGTTCGCCACTCATGGTGAATGCAGAAAAAAACCGGTTGAAGCTTCAGGAATCTTTAGGTGGTGGCTATGAAGTATTCACCGCTATGCGCTACCAAAATCCATCGTTACGAAAAGTGTTGAATGAAGTTCGTAACAAACGCTATGGAAAGCTGATTGTCATTCCAGTGTTTCCGCAATATGCTTCATCCACAACCGGTACAATTGCCCAGTTTGTATCGAAGGAAATTGCCGGATGGACTGTCGTTCCCGAGTTGAAGATTATCAGCCAGTTTTACGACCACCCTCAATTTGTAAAAGCTTTTGCTGACCGGATTCGTAGTTACCAATCCGAGAAGTGGGATCATATTATCTTTTCCTATCACGGATTGCCCAATAGCCAGGTTGATAAAGTGCATCCTGAAGTACAGTCTACACATTGCACTTGCGAAACAGCCCTGCCAGCCCATGGGAAATACTGTTACAAGGCAACTTGCTACGAAACCACCCGTTTGCTGGCCAATGCCCTGAATTTGAAGGCGGATGACTATTCCGTCTCATTTCAGTCGCGCCTGACAAAAAACTGGTTGAAACCGTTTACCGATGAAACCTTAATTCAGTTCGCCAAGGCCGGTAAAAAACGGGTTTTGGTAGTTGCGCCGGCTTTTGTTGCCGACTGCCTGGAAACAACTGTTGAAATTGGTATTGAATACCAGGACTTGTTTGTGGAACATGGCGGAGAAAAGGTGCAGCTGGTTGAAAGTTTAAATGATCACCCACTTTGGATTGAGACCCTGAATCAGTTAGTTACACAGTAATCAATTTTTGATTTATAGGAACCTTTGTGCTCCGTGAAGTTTTTTGTAGATTCACGGACTGAATAAATTCCCGCTTTAAAGTATGGCTCTGAATTATATCTGGATATTCTTCTTTTTGATTGCATTTGTTGTTGGTCTGGCAAAATTGATCTTTTTCGGGGATACCGAAATCTTCCCGGCAATGATGGGAGCTACCTTTGATATGGCCAAGTCGGGTTTTGAAATTTCGTTGGGACTGACAGGCGTGTTGACCCTTTGGATGGGAATAATGAAAATAGGTGAAGATGGGGGAGTTGTCAGGGTGTTTTCAAAGATTGTCGGGCCATTCTTCAAAAAATTATTTCCTGAACTGGGCGAGAATCACCCGGCGAATTCGTCTATCATGATGAATATTGCAGCAAACATGCTCAACCTTGATAATGCAGCTACACCAATGGGATTGAAAGCGATGCAGGAGATGCAGGAGACAAATCCCAACAAAAAGGAAGCCTCAAATGCCCAGATCATGTTTTTGGTGTTGAATACCTCTGGCCTTACTTTGCTGCCCATCAGCATTATGGTGTACCGGGCTCAACTTGGAGCGGTCAACCCCAGCGATATTTTCATCCCGATTATGCTGGCAACCTATTTCTCAACGTTGGCCGGCTTGATTGCCGTGGCCTGGTATCAAAAAATAAACCTGTTGGATAAAGTAATACTTGCTTACCTAGGTGGGGT
>JBNKTK010000117.1:0-11456 GCA_050298035.1 Mangrovibacterium sp.
AGCAGTCAACGTGTGTTTTCGATTGTTGAAGATGAGGACGGTGCCATGTGGATGGCCACGAAAGTAGGAATTGACCGCTATAACGGCAGCGCAGTAAAAAGCTATACCTTGTCGGGCAATTTTTATTACGGCGACATGGGTGGGCGCACACTTCGTTTGCTGTATGACAAACAATACGGACTGTGGGCATACGACAATACCGGGAGAATCTATCGTTATTCGGTACAGAATGACAGTTTTGAACAATACCTCTATTTGGCCCAATTCATCAAAGAAGAAATCATATTAAACAAACTGTGCCTGGATCAGGACGGAACCTTATGGTTTGGACTGAGCAAAGGGCTATACAAGAAAGATGCTGATGAACCTATCACTTCGGTCATACGCGGACAATATATCAATGACATTCTATCCACCGGCGAATCGCTTTTTGTTGGTACATCCACTGGGGTGTTACAACTTTCGTATTCCCAATTAGACAAAGCACATTGGCTGATAACAGGGAAGGATGTACAGACGCTATTCCACAGCGCAACCGGAAATGAACTTTGGATAGGGACTTTCAACAATGGCCTGTGGGTGATGGACTTAAAAACTTCTGCCCTGCTCCCTCTGAAAGAACAGAGTTCCGGTTTTCGATACCCGATAAGAGCGATTACAAGCTATGACTCGCATACCTTATTGGTAGGAATAGATGGAGGAGGTGTGTACGCAGTCGATCTGGACTCGAAAAAGTACCATCTGCTGATGAGTACAGAAGACAGTACCGACATTTTCTTACCGGGCAACGGGATCTATGCCGTCACCAAAGACCACCAGGGAAACATCTGGATAGGAAGTTACACCGGAGGGGTATCCGTTGCCATTCTATTGAAATACCCGATTACGATATTAACACATCAAAGGGGGAATCCGCAATCATTGGCAAATAACAATATCAATAATATCGAAGAGGATGCCAATGGAAACCTGTGGTTTGCCACCGACTTCGGAATCAGCATCCGCGATAAATCTTCGCATTTGTGGAGTCACGAGTTAAAGGGTGTTGTAGTAGTTGCCTTGTGCAAAGGGGAAAATGGCTCAGTATGGGCAGGTACTTACGGAGACGGCATCTACCTTCTGAACAGCCGGAAACAGGTCGTCCGCCATCTTACCAAACAGCAGGGAGGACTTACAACAAACTATGTTTTTTCGCTCAAACAAGATACAGACGGGAACTTATGGGTGGGAGGCCTGGATGGGCAACTGCTGATGATGAATAAACAGGGACGCCCCGAACGAACATACGATATTAAGTGGATTCATTCCATAGAGGAGGTAAACAATGACCAAATAGCCGCAGCCACGGTGAATGGGTTCTGCCTGGTGAACAAACGCACCGGAGAAATCCAACGCTATGCAACCTCTCAGGAATATCACGAACAAAATGTCAGTGCCTATATCATATCCATGCTTTTTAATGGCGACAGCACGGTCTGGTTGGGGACCGAAGGGGGTGGGCTAAACCTGTATGATATGCGAACCCGAAAGTCAAGGATATTTACCACGCAGGAAGGGCTGCCATCCAACGACGTATACAGCCTGCAACAAGATGCCAGAGGACGTCTGTGGATAAGTACGGGGAAAGGGCTTGCGCTAATCGAAAACTTCCAGGTATCGAACCTCAATTACGTGGGCGACATCGACAAAGAATATAACAAATCCTCATTCGCCCGGCTGACAGACGGGAAATTTGCCTATGGCAGCACGAACGGCGTTGTCTTAGTTACCCCCGACGCGATAAGCATGACAAACTATCAGGCCCAATTGAGATTTACCGGCTTGACCATAGACTACCTGCCCGCTGAGGAAGAAAAGCGTTTACGTCCTGCAATCTATGACATGCTGGCTAAAGGCATGATCGAACTTGACTACAAGCACAACTCATTCACAGTCACCTTCGAGTCGATCAATTACCGCTTTCAGCGTGACATCACCTACCAGTATATTTTAGAAGGATACGAAAAATCATGGAGTAGCTTATCGCCCAATGGCATGGTGAGGTACACCAATGTATCTCCGGGCTCTTATCTCCTCAAAGTGCGCAGCTTGCGACGGAATAACGGAAAAATTATATCTGAAAAAACACTTGTATTGAAAGTCGCTCAACCCTGGTGGAATTCGTGGTGGGCATGGGCGATTTACATTTGCGTCGCGGGTATCGTCATTTCTTTTATCTGGCGTTACAAAAGCAATCAGCTTCAGAAACGCTACGATGAGGACAAAATCAGGTTCTTTATTGATACGGCACATGACATCAGGACACCTGTAACGCTTGTTATGGCGCCTTTGGATGATCTCTATAATGAGAAGGGGCTCTCGGATAAAGCCCATTACCTTTTGGAACTGGCGCGTAGCAATACAAATAAGCTCTATACACTCATCACTCAGTTACTCGAATTTGAAAAAGTAGATACCCACAAGCAACAGCCTGTATTAAGCCCGTTAAACCTCAACGACATCCTTGCAGAGGAGATTGCCGGTTTCCAGCCATTGTGCGACAAGAAACAATTGCACTTAAGTCTTTCGTTGCCCGATGAAAACGTTTACGTTATGGCAGACATGCATATCGTCGAGATACTGCTGGACAATCTTGTTTCCAATGCCTGCAAGTACACGATGCCGCAAGGTGATGTCCGCATCAGTTTAAATTACACGAAACGAAAAGCCATTATAGAAATCAAAGACAGCGGCATTGGTATTCCGAAAAAGGCAAAAAAGCACCTGTTTACGGATGTTTACAGAGCCGAGAATACGCGAAAATTGAACGAAGTCGGAACCGGATTCGGCCTCTTACAGGCACGCCGGATAATAAAAATACTGCACGGAAAGATCACCTTTCAATCCGAGGAAAACAAAGGGAGCACCTTTACGGTAACGTTGCCAAGAACCTATGCCGTGCCCAAAGTTGTGTCCAAGCGGACTGTTACTCAAAGAGAAGTCTTGTTCTCCGGAACGACCGATGTTGCCAAACAAGAAGTGAGCAAGACCAGGAACATAAGTCGGCAAACAGGAAAAAATACGCTGCTTATCGTAGAAGATCATGAGGCGCTGCGCTATTACCTGCGTAAAACTTTCGAGTACGACTACCAGGTGGTTGACGTTTCTGATGGACAGGAAGCACTCTCATATCTCTCAAATGAATACCCAGATCTGATACTATCCGATGTTATGATGCCGGGTATACAAGGGGATGAGCTTTGCAGACTGGTCAAAGAAAATCCGGACACCGCGGGCATACCCTTCATTCTGCTTACCGCAAAAGTTAATCATGATGCCACTGTTGAAGGACTAAAGAAAGGTGCAGACGACTATATTTCCAAGCCTTTCAGTACCGAGATTCTAAAACTGAAAGTACAGAGCCTGATTGCCAATCGAAACAGGCAACGGGATTTTTTCATGCGGCAAGCTCTTTTACAAGTTGAAGCAGAGAAAGGACGCCTGAACAATAACGATAACCCGGACTTATCAGCCAAAACCAACGACAATCAAACGGATGAACCGGCTTCGGATATGCTGCCGGAAAGTGATCGTCAATTTATTATACGAGCAACCCAACTTGTCATCGGGAACTTGAGCAACGTTGATTTCAATATTAACACGCTGTGCCAGGAAATGGCCATGAGCCGGACGCTCTTTTACAGCCGCCTTAAATCGCTGACCGGGAAAGGGCCACAAGAGTTTATACGCATCATCCGGCTTCAGAAAGCAGCCGAATTATTGAAAGAAGGCAGAAACGTGACAGAAGTTGCGACAGACACCGGATTTGTAAATACGAAATATTTTAGTTCGTTGTTCAAGAAACAATTTGGCGTTCAACCCAGCAAATACAATCAATCCGATTCAGCTTCATAACCGATTTGTCTGGAGCATGATAGAAAAATTGTCTGAAATCAAACCTTATTTGTCAGCTATCTGCCCATCGTTTTTACCTGCTATTCGCATTTTCACGCCGGACTTTTGAGCAAAAGGCCGACCAAAAGAAAAGTAATGATCTTCCGAATGCACCTCCGGAAGATGTTTATTTCCGGCCGTACTCAAAATAGCCAAAGAAATAAGTTCAACCTAAACATTTGTAATATGAAAAAACCAACAGTCTTACTACTGTTATTAATGTGTTTAATGCAACAATCCTGCTCATCAAACGATGATGTGGATGCAGGAGAACAAGGGAGTTTCTTTTTCAAAGACGATTTTGAAACTTTCGATGGAAACATTTGGACGAAAGAAGTACACGAAGCCGGCTGGGTAAACCAGGAACTGCAAGCCTACGATGCAGCACATGTTTCGGTGGGTACAGACGACGGTAAATCGGTGCTGATTTTAACGGCCGAACGCAAAGGCAATAAAATCTACTCCGGACGTGTAAATACCGAAGGAAAAAAGAACTTCAAATACAGAAAGATAGAGGCAAGCATTAAGCTTCCCAAAACAGGCAACGGCCTTTGGCCCGCGTTCTGGATGATGGGCGACAACGGAAAGTCCTGGCCGCAATGTGGAGAAATTGATATTATGGAGATGGGCGAACGTAACGGAATTGCCGGAGCTACAACCGAAACATTCCTGAACACAGCCATCCACTACGGAACCGATGCCGGAACAGGACATCAGCAAGAATACCAGGCTTCAAACTTCCCCCACAGTTTACAGGACGGCCAATATCATGTCTACACCTTAGACTGGAGCGAAAATAGTTTGACAGTATCGGTTGATAATATAGAATTTCATTCGTTCGACATTAGCGAAACCAGCGGACGCTCTGCGTATTTCCAGGACAACTTCTTCATTCTATTTAATCTTGCTGTAGGTGGTTCTTTTACCGGCATCACCGACATAAACGAAATTACGGCTTTAAAAGACGGTGAAAAAGTGAACATGTATATTGACTGGGTGAAAATCTATTAATCTTAACTATAAATCCTATGAAAATAAAAGCGTACAAATACATATTGTTTTGCGGACTATTATCTGCCTGCCTTTTCGGAAGCGTGTTCCAAATGAAAGCGGCCGGTTTAAATGATTCCGCAACAGAACAACAAGAACTCAAAGTTACAGGAACAGTGAGGGATGCCTCTGGCTCCATCATTGGAGCAACTGTTGTTGAGAAAGGAGATCTCCGCAACGGGACCATAACCAATGAAGAAGGCAAATTCAGCCTGAATGTCCGTCCCGGGGCCATTCTTGTTATCAGTTATATCGGTTATAGAACCCAGGAAGTAGCGGTTGGTCAACTTCCGCTGGACATTGTTTTGGAAGAAGACAACAAAATGGTTAGCGATGTGGTCGTTACAGCACTGGGAATCAAGAGAGAACGCAAAGCACTGGGTTATAATGTGGCCGAAGTAAACGGCGATGCCCTGACAAAGGCCAAGGAAACCAATGTCATCAATTCAATGGCAGGTCGTGTACCCGGGCTGGTGGTCAGTCAAACCGCAGGCGGGCCATCCGGATCCACCCGTGTGCTCCTTCGCGGGAATACCGAAATGACAGGGAATAACCAGCCCCTGTATGTTATCGATGGTGTTCCCCTCGACAACACCAATTACGGTAGTGCCGGTACATACGGTGGTTTCGACCTTGGCGATGGCATTTCAGGTATCAACCCCGATGATATCGAAAATATATCTGTGCTCAAAGGTCCTGCTGCTTCCGCTCTTTACGGCAGCCGCGCCAGCCATGGTGTCATCCTGATCACCACCAAAAAAGCCAACGCCAAGAACAGTTTCGACGTGGAATACAACGGAACGATGACCTTCGATACACAACTTGCCAAATGGAACGACATACAACAGACCTATGGCATGGGCAGCAACGGAACCTACAGCATCGATGCCGTATCCAATACCAATAAAAGTTGGGGTGCGAAAGCTGACGGAAGTAATTCCCTGAGATATTTTGACGGCGCAGAGCGGCCATACCTCATCATACCTGACAATACCTCGGGCTTTTTCCGTACAGGTCTTACTGCCAGTAATACGGCCATTATCAGCACAAACAGTGGTAATACCGGCGTGCGCTTTACTTATACCGACATGCGTAACAAAGACATTGTACCAAAAACCGATATGAGCCGTGACATCTTTAACCTGCGTGCCAATACATCGCTGGACAAAGTGGATTTTGATTTCAATGTTAACTATACGCATGAGGCCGTAAAAAATCGTCCTGCGCTGGGCGACAGCAAGTCGAACATTGGCAAAAACCTGATGACACTGGCCACCACCTACGACCAACGGTGGCTAAAAACCTACCAGGATGAAAATGGCGAGTACTCGAACTGGAATGGTATGGATCCCTACAATGTGAATCCCTATTGGGATGTCTATAAAAATTCCAACGACTCGAAGAAAGATCAATTCCGCTTCAGCGGAAAGGCTATCTGGAATATCAATAAGCATATGAAGTTGCAGGGAACAGCGGGCACCGAACTCAACTGGTTTACTTTCGAAGACTATAAAGCCCCCACCACGCCCGGTTTTGAAGCAGGACGCCTTCAAACCAGTTCCTTCCAAAACCGGATGTACAATTTTGAGCTACTTGCCCTTTACAACAAAAGCTGGGAAAATTTCGACCTTAATGCTACCCTTGGGGGGAATCTGTACAAAGTGGATAACAATACCACTGTTATCACTGCTCAGGATATGCAAATTCGCGACGTGGTGGCGTTGATGAGCTTCAACGAAACCAGCATCGAACTAAACAGTTACCGCAAGCAAATCAACTCAGTCTATGGTGCTGTCAATATGGGTTGGAAACACATGCTCTATCTTGACGCCACGCTGCGCGGTGACCAGTCATCGACCCTTCCTACCAGCAACAACATCTATGTCTATCCCTCTTTTTCAGGCAGCTTCGTGTTCTCCCAACTGGCTCAGTTAAAGAAAATCATGCCTTACGGAAAGCTCCGCATGTCGTGGGCCCAGGTAGGTAGCGATACGAACCCCTACCAGTTAGGGCTGGTGTACACCAAGTCCAAATTTACTTATCCCGGCTACACCATCGGCTATATCAACAACAACACGATTCCAAACAAGGACTTGAAACCGACAATGACCAACTCTTTTGAGATCGGTCTGGATACAAAATTTCTAAAAAACCGGGTTGGCGTTGATTTTACCTACTATACACAGACCAGTAAAAACCAGATTATGGGCATGGCCAGTTCCTGGACATCGGGCTACAACTACCGACTGATCAATGCCGGCGAAATTGAGAATAAAGGTATCGAAATAGCACTCAATACACGCCCCATTGAAATCAACGACTTCTCCTGGGATTTAAATCTGAATTTCTCGAAGAATAGCAACAAAGTAAAAACGCTCGTCGACGATATGGATATGTTTGAATTGGAAAAAGCTGCCTGGCTTGATGTTCAGGTGGCAGCCAAGGTCGGCGAGAATTTTGGTTCGATTGTAGGACCTGACTTTAAATACAATGACAATGGAGATATACTCATCGACCCACAGACTGGTTTGCCTCAATATGACAAGAGCAATCATGTGCTGGGTAATGCTTCCTGGGACTGGACCGGAGGTGCAACTACGACCTTGACTTACAAAAGACTGTCGCTTTCAGCAATCTTCGACGTAAAAGTGGGAGCCGACCTCTACTCCATGTCTGCCCGTGCAGCTTATGAATCGGGCAAGAGCAAAGAAACACTTGCCGGACGTGAGGAATGGTACCGATCTGAAGAACAACGTCAAGCTGCCGGCATCGCCAAAGGCTCTCCCGACTGGACGCCCACAGGAGGGTTTGTCGCTCCCGGAGTAATTGACAATGGCGACGGCACTTATCGTCCCAACGACATCTACATCAACCCCGAGGAATACTGGATGAGCGTCAGCCGCAATGCACCGTCAATGTTTGTCTTTGACAACTCGTATGTGAAACTACGCGAACTGACGCTGAGTTACAATGTTCCGAAAACCATGTTGAAAAACGTTGTAAAAGGTCTCAACCTCTCGTTTGTTGCACGCAACCCATTTATCATCTGGAAAAACATTCCGAACATCGATCCGGATTCCAATTACAATAACACGACTGGTATGGGCTTGGAGTGTGGCTCATTGCCATCGCGCAGAAGCTATGGGTTCAACGTCAATATTAAATTCTAAACGAATTTTAAGTTTAATTCATTCACAAAGAATATAATACAATGAAATACAATCTATCCTATATTGCAATAATGTTGGTGACCTCTGTCCTGTTCTTTGCCGCTTGCAGTGATCAGTACATGGAAGATATGAACACCGACCCCTCGAAGGCTGACTCTGTTGACCCCAATGCCCAACTTACTACTGCGCAGTTACAAACTTATGGCGACCTGGGAATGGTCGAGATCTATCGCAACTATCTCTACGCGTTCAATCAACAACTAATGGGATGTTGGAATACCACCAATTATGGCGGACGTCACACACAAGATAATAATGAGATGAGCCGTATCTGGACATCGTTATATCCAACAGCCATCAAGAACATCACGGACGCTGAATACCATACCGCCAACGATACCCTAAAGGTGAATATTAATTCAGCTTTGCGTATATACAGAGTCTATCTCATGTCTATTATCACGGACATTTATGGTGATGTGCCTTACAGCGAAGCAGGCAAGGGTTTCCTCGAAGGAAAGTTCAGTCCCCGTTATGACACGCAGGAAGAAATATACAATGATTTCTTCCTTGAGTTGAATAGCGCCGTTGCAAACCTTGACGCCGGCAAAGACAGAATTACGGGCGACGTTATTTACAACGGAGACATTGCAAAATGGAAAAAACTGGGCAACTCACTTCGTCTGCGCTTTGCCATGAGAATCTCCGATGTAGCACCGGAAAAGGCTCAGGAAGAATTTGAAAAAGCGCTGCAGGCCGATGGCGGCATCCTGGAGAATGCCAGCGACGATGCACTTATCAAATACCTGGATATTTCGTTCAGCTTTGGGCAGGAAGCCTATTCCGATTATCGGGGTAATGCTTTATCGCAGTTACTCTTCGGTAACGACCCTGCCAATAATCCCAGCTATCTTTGTTCCACCTTATACAATCAACTTTACGACACCGGCGACCCCCGTACTTTCAGAATCGCTCGCTTCTATTACGACGGGCTTATGAGTGCCACAAGTCCGGCCAACCGTGTTGATTTAACTGACGAGATAATCGCCAAAGGCATCCAAACTCACCCCCGTGATCCGGGAGCTTTCTCATGGGAACCATGGCCTTCCGGCTACGACAGCGATATTTTGAAAGAGCTGGCCAAGACCAATCCTTCAGTCAATCCCAGTGTAGCCCGCGAGACCGAGCCAAAACTGGCCAATAATTTTCTCAAAGGTAGTAGTCCGGGGGTTGTGATAACTTCGGCTGAAGTGAAATTTCTGTTAGCAGAAGCCAAGTTAAAAGGATGGAATGTTGGGGGTGCCTCTGTTAATGACCTGTATATTCAAGGCGTACGGGCAGCAATGGATTTTTTGACCGATAATTATAATTGTGAGGCTGTATCCGATGATGATTTCAACGCGTTCATCCCGAATATAAACATAGGCTACACCGACGAGCAGAGAAAGAAAGCGATTAACACACAAGCATGGATTCTCCATCTCACCAATCCGGCCGAATGCTGGGCCAACGTGCGCCGATCAGGCTATCCCGCGCTTAAATCTCCCGCAGATTACGGCTTCAGCCAGTTCCTCACCGGAGGCTCTGAAATTCCGGTACGCCTCTGTTACCCGGTACTCGAATCGTCATACAACAAAGCAAGTTATGATGAGGCATTGACCCGGATGGGGGGCAATAACAGCTGGTACACACCCGTATGGTGGAATAAAATAATTACGGAATAACGATAAAGAAGTAAATAGAAGAAATATGAAAACGATATATTTTATACTAGTTGCCGTACTTGCTATGAGTTTTACATTCACAGCATGCAACAACGAAGATCCGTTCTCAACAGCTACCGCCAGTGACGACCCGCGGATACTCGATCCCATTTTTCCGGACCGCGTAAACGGAGAACTGCCCGTCATCGCCAACATAAGCAGAGATGCCAACCTCACAGTGGAACTGACAGTCACTCCGGCCGACTATACCGCCATTTCATGGCAGCTCGACGGAATTGAAGTACAAACCGGAACGTCACTCGATATCAATCTCAAAGCTGGGACATACAAGTTTAAGGTAATAGTCTCAACCGAAGCCGGTAAATCGACCTATCGCGAGGGTATTGTACAAGTAAATCCGTTAGCGGATGACCCCTGGGCGACAGAAATAGGTTTCGAGCGTATCATCGCGCCGGGTATCATTGCCCGTCTTTATGGCAACAATCTCAACAACGTAACAAGCATTATTATTGATGGAATAACCATCACCAATATCGTTTACGTCGATTCAGAGGACAATGCCTACATCGAATATGAAGTTCCTGCCGACCTGGCCGAAGGTGAGCATCGCGTGGTACTGGTAGACAATGAAAACAACGAGTATGGTGGCAACACCGTCAAAGTTACCTACACGGCGCTCATCACTTCAGGAGCCGACCGGACCAATGCGAATAGAGAATGGGTGATGACCGGTATTAATCTCGATCAGATTGCTTCACTGACGTTCGCAGGACAAACGATCACCGAGTTCACACGGCAGTCGACCACGGAAATTGCAATTACCTGCCCGCAATTGGAAGACGGGGATTACCAACTGACAGGTAGTACACAAAGCGGAACAGACTTACAATTCTATCTTGATAAGGACATCGTTACCGAACAGACAGTCACGGTTTCTTCAACCACAGTGCTCTGGCAAGGACACCATTACGTGTCGTGGGAGCTTTCTGACGACAGTCCGAACAAAACGTTTAACCTGATTGGCAATGATGTGTTTGCCTCGTTAAAAGCCGGTGCTGTCCTGAGTATTCACTATTCAGTAGCCCCTGAAGCCACATATCATCAGTTACGCACCACTACCGCCTGGTGGAGTGACCTGCCCGGCACTTCTGTAATCGAGTTCTCGACAGACGGTGTGAAGGAAGTACAGCTAACACAAGAGGTTCTGGATAAAATTCAGGCTGAAAGCGGATTTCTTTGCGTAGGACATGGCTACTATGTGGATATGGTAACCGTACAGTAGCAACCGCTATGAAGACCGAATTAATAGGTCGTGGCACCGAGAAGGACACTTCTAGCCAAAAAATACGATTCACTGTTATGCTTGATTTTCAACTAATCGTATAGCATCACATTTTACACCATACGAAAGCCACTGCATTTGCGGTGGCTTTTTTGTTGCACCCAAAAGTTGCAACGACACAATTAAAAATAGTCTTTGATAAAATTTATGTAGAATGAAGCTAAGTACATGACAAAAATTTGTATATCCCAATATCATCTTTAAAACAATCGTTTAATAGCACTGTTGCGATATAAG
>JBNKTK010000118.1:0-11445 GCA_050298035.1 Mangrovibacterium sp.
GGTTGATCGCTTGAATGAAAGTTACGGGCGCGAAACCATTACCCAGGCTTCGGCGAAGGGATACCGAAAATGGAAGCTGAAACAGGAAAAACTCAGCAAGCGCTATACAACCCGCTGGGACGACTTGCTGGATGTTGGCAAATACCCCGGCTTATAGCCCCCATTTCATTTTTTTGAAAATATCCCATAATACAATGCCTGCACTAACCGATACGTTGAACGAATGTTTTGTTCCAAACTGCGGGATTTCGATGGCCCCGTTACACAAATCAACTACTTTTTGCTGCACCCCCTTTACTTCGTTGCCAAATACAAGGGCGAGTTTTTCGTTGGGGGAAGGGGTGAAATCAGGGAGCATAATGCTTTTGTCGATTTGCTCGATGGCAAAAACGCTGTACCCTTCTTGTTTCAGCCGGGCAATAGCATCTTCTGTGTTTTCAAAATACTTCCAGTCGACTGATTTTTCTGCATCAAGAGCTGTTTTGTGGATTTCCTTGTTGGGGGGAGTGGCAGTTATCCCGCACAGGTAAATCGATTCGATCAACAAAGCATCCGAAGTCCTGAAAAAGGAGCCGATATTGTTGCAACTCCTGACATTGTCGAGCACAACAATAATTGGTGCTTTCTCTACTGTTTTGTATTGGTCCGGTTCGATCCGGTTAAGTTCGGTTGTCCTTAATTTTCGCATAGTCATTTTTGTCTACCAATCCACATTTTTCCGGCGGAAAGGCATGGTCATACATCGTGCGCCGCCACCACCCCGGGCCAATTCAGAACCGGCAATAGTGATCACGCATTTTCCCGTGTTGGGGATGGTTGCAGTACCATCAATAATATCTTTAGCCCGAATAACGTCAAAGCCATGTTTGTTGAGCTCTTCAATCGTATTTACGTTCCGCTCGTACCCAATAATCTGTCCCGGGGCAATTGCAAAGAAATTGGCACCGCTGTGCCATTGTTCCCGCTCTTGTATCCAAGTGTCCTTTTTACCTCCACAATAAATTGGCTGAAGGTCCATCCCCAGTTTTTTGAGTGCTTCCGGCAGGTTCTTTTCTTCAGTTATTTTAGTTACTTCCCCGTTTTCAACCTGAATGTGGATGGTGTGGAAACGGGTGGTACCAAGGATCAGAGGTTCGTAAATCATGCAGGCATCTTTGTCCAGAAAAGTGAACACCATGTCAAGATGAATGAAAGATTCGGGCATATCGGGCAGCTCTTGTACCAGGATGTGACGAATGGTCTCTTTCTTTTCTTTAATGGTTTCAAGAATAAAGTCGATGCCTTGGGTTGAAGTACGGATGCCTGTCCCGATGACCAGGACATCTTCGCGGGCGACCTGAAAATCGCCTCCTTCAATTGAAATATTACCGGCAGCAATATTGCCCGGCCTTTGTCCATTGATGGTTTTTGTTTCAATAAGAGGGTGGTGATTAAAAATCGCTTCCATGATCATGGCCTCGCGGTCACGCACTTTGTTTGCCATCTTGCCAATTACAACCTCGTCGCGAAAGGACATGGAAGCATCACGCGTAAAAAGAAAGTTATGCAACGGCCACAGACTGAAACGTTCCTGGCTCAGGTACCGGGTCAGGTTGCTCCGGTTAATCGGGACTCCCTGTATCAGTTGCCGGGCGAGTTCATCTGACTGTAACTCAAAAAGACCGGCGTAAATGTCTGCGGCATTCTCCCGGGCACAGATTTCTGTTAACAGGTCTTTTTTCACCTGTTCATTTTTCAGTGCCTCGGCCAACAAGTCTGTAACTTCAAAGCACTGGCTAACCTTGGATAAAACTCCTTTCAGCTGTTTGTATTCTTCGAGTGCAACCGAAAGGTTTAATATGTCACTGTAAAGAGCTCGTTTGGCTGTTTCCGGAGTCATTTCCTCCACTTCGAGCCCCGGTGTGTGGATGATTACGCCTTCGAGTTCCCCAAACTCGGACGCAACGTTCACCTTCATTTTTTCCGTCATGTTTATACCCTTTTCGAAAATTTAGAACAAAGATAACAACTATGGGCTGACTGATAATCTCACTGGGGTTTATTCGTTTTAGTTTAATAACATACTATCTTCGTATAAACTAAATATGCGCACCGTAATTTTGCTTATATGTTTTTGTCTTCTTCCGGTAGTGAATGCGTTGGCACAGAAGAAGGATTCGGTTACTTACCTTCCGGTAATTACAGAGAATGGGGATACTTTGCCACATCAGGACCTTGCCCCGGTGACGGTCTTTCCGAAGAAAAGTTTTAAGTCGCGCAGATATGAACGGCAGTATTGGATATTGGTCAGGAGGGTAAAAAAAGTACTGCCTTACGCCCGCAAAGCAGCCGAACTGGTGCGTGAATATGATGTGAAGTACAAGCATACTGATGATCGAAAATTGCGCAGAAAATACATGAAGGAAGCCGAAAAGAGGCTGATGGACGAATATGGGCCGCAGCTAAAGAAGTTATCCATTTCGGAAGGGCGGATTTTGATTAAGCTGATTGACCGGGAAACCAAGCATACTTCCTATGATTTGATTAAAGACCTGAAAGGTGGATTTACTGCTTTCTTTTGGCAGGGAGTTGCCCGGTTGTTTGGGAACGACTTAAAGGATGATTATGACCCGGCTACGGAGGACAGGCAAATTGAAGAAATTATCATGTATATTGATGCGGGGGTGTTATGATGAAACGAACTTTTATTGCCCTGAAAATTAAATTGAATGACCGCTTGTCTCGTGTGGTTGAGCAGTTGAAAAAAGAACTGTGGCGGGAGCAAATTCGTTGGGTGGATGAGCAGAACCTGCATCTGACACTGAAGTTTCTTGGTGATACGTCACCCCAACAAATTGAGAAAGTAAAAGAGGTGCTTGCCGAACTGACCGGTAAATACGATCCTTTCTCATTTCGGTTGGGACAAATTGGTTATTTCAAACACGGGGGGACTCCAAGCGTGCTGTTTCTCCGGATTTCTGAAAGTGAAACAATGAATGCCCTTGCCGGATTGATAAATGTAAAACTGGAAGACCTTGGATTTGAGGTTGAGCCGAAAGCTTTTAAGCCACATCTCACCGTGGCCAGGATAAAACACCTGGGGGATAAGACCCATTTTTACAAAGCCCTTGAAAAATGTGAAACTGATGATGAACAGGTTGTGACGGTCAAGGAGATAATTTTTTACGAAAGTATCTTAAAAAGGACCGGGCCTCAATATGTGACCATCCAGAAATTCAAATTGGGCTAGCCATTATTTTCCGTTGGCGTGAAACACCTCAAGAACAGTGTGGATCAGTATTTTGAAATCGAGGTAAAGAGAGATGTTTTTCAGGTATACTAAATCATACGGTAACCGCTCAAGCATTTCTTCAACATTTGAAGCATACCCGTATTTTACCTGTCCCCAGGAGGTGATTCCCGGCCTGATTTTCTGGAGTAAAGTATAGTGCGGAGCCAGTTTTATCAATTGGTCAATGTAAAATTTGCGCTCAGGGCGCGGGCCAACAAGCGACATCTCACCAATAATCACGTTGTAGAACTGTGGGATCTCATCGAGATGGGTGCGACGCAGGAACTTTCCTATCGAAGTAATTCTTGGGTCGTCTGTGCCCGAAAGTGCAGGGGTTCCATTTTCGGCATCGCGTACCATTGTCCTGAATTTGTAGATGGTGAACGGTTTTCCGTATCTTCCGATCCGTGTTTGGGAATACAGGATCGGGCCGGGGGATCCGATTTTTATCAGGATTGAGAACACGATAGCAAAAGGGGCGAAAATAATCAGTGCCAGGATTGACAGAAGTACATCCAGCAACCGTTTCATGTTTTCCTGCCAGGCAGGCATCAGTCCATTGGAAATCTTGAATAGCGGACTGCTGAATAGAATGTTGGTTTTCTGGTTGCCCGAAAGTAAATCATACAAATCAGGGATTCCCCAAACGGTAAGAGTCCTGCTTTGCAATGACGTCAATATTTCACTTATCAGCTCGTGTTGCGACGATTCAATGGCAATTATGACTTCTTCAGGTTTATATTGATTGGCGATTTCTTCGAAATCTTTGATTGTTCCAAGTAAAGGCAGGTGGGCTTTCAATGGGAACTCGTTCCCTTCTCCGACCGACAGAAACCCGACAAACTTGTTCCCGGCGGGCCGGTATTGTGTGTTGAGTTCATGGAAGACGTCAACGGCTTTTTCGTTTCCGCCAATAATGATTGTATTAAATCCGAGTTTTCGGGAATGAATTTTATTTGCCGTTCTGCTTGTAATAATCAGCCTGAAAAAATAGGTCAGCCCAAAATGTAAGCCCAATAAGGTGAAGAACAGACTGTAGTAGTTCTTGTACGAAACAATGAAGTCATCAAGCAAGAGAGAGAAGAAGATGACGACAACACCTGTCAGGGAGGTCAAAAAAGTTTGCCCCAACTCGATTAACCGTGATTTACGGTAAATGTCACTATAATAACCGCTGATGTAGTAAAAGGTAATCCAGAATACCGGGATGAAGATCAGGCCAAGGAAAAAACGGGAAGTGAATTCGATCGGGACATCGATGCCAAACTTTTGCGGTTCAATATAAGCCTTCCTGTATACAAAAAACAGTGTCCATGCTCCGGTGGCCGAAAGGATGTCGAAAAATAAGTACTTGGCAACCTGTGCATTTTTGTTCATAGAAGGCTGAATTAAGTTTGGTCGAAATGCTGTTAGTCAGCATTGAAACGTCTTTCCCTGTATAAATATTGTCGCAAAAATAGGTAATTTATGCCAGTAGCGAGCTCCCACGGTACTTTAACTTTTCTTTTAGTTCCACGAGAATAAGTTTGGCTTCCAAATACTCATTTAGGGAAATAAGAACTGCTGGTTTTTTGCGTATGGCCTTTATGAATTGTTTGATGGCATTTTGCTCCGACGCCAGTTTTTTCCCTTCGCTTAATGGCGCCAGTTGAAATGAAATGATTGGTTCACCTTTCTGAAATATCTCAACGATGGATTGGTCTTTAAAGAATTGTGATGAGAAAATGAGCCGGGCAATTGAGCCGGAAGAAAACGTGATGCGCACATCCAGTACAAAAGAATGGTCTTCTCCTTCAAGGGTCAGTACTTCAAGTCGTTTGAATCCGCTTTTGTCGATCATTACCAGGTAAAGAATAACATTGATGAGCTGGTCTTCAACTGGCATCTCCGGTTCTGCCGTAAGCCTGACGTTGATTAAGCAGGGCGTTTTTAGCTGGTTGAATAATTTCAGGTTTTCAGACAGGAAAATATATGGGTTGAAAATCTGCGTGACACAGCCTGCTTCATCTTCAAGATTGATCAGTTCTTTCAATTCCTGTGAGGAAAGATGGGGCATGTTGCGGGTGAAGATGTGGTTGCTCCGCCTGATTGCTGTTTTTAGCAAATCCGGGGGAGTGGAGGGTAGGTTAAGGTAGATTCCGTCCGTATTACTGATCATTTCGCTCACGCTTTGCGAATAGTTTTCCCCCTGCTTTTCCGTATCAACCGAAAGTCCGGAGATCTTCAACTCTTTGAACTGCTGGATCAATTGAGTTGATTTTGCGCCAGTGTCGCTGTCCGAAAGTATACCCATTCTGATCATAGCTGCAAATTAGAAATAAAAAGCTATTTTAAGGCTTTGTAAAAGTCAGAACTTTTCAACGGATTTTGTTGATAATGTACCTTTATTCATCGTGCATTCATCAATGTTTTTAAATTATTTTTACGCAAAAAATTAAGAGATGGACCCCCGTGATACTTTGAGGCACCAAGGCATGCGAAAACGTTTGGTTGATGGTCTTCGCATAAAAGGGATTAAAGACCAGCGGGTGTTGGATGCGGTTGCAAGAGTGCCCCGGCATTTGTTTATGGATAGCAGTTTTATCCAGTTTGCCTACAAAGATCAGGCATTTCCGATTGGTGCCGGCCAAACAATTTCACAACCGTACACCGTTGCCTTTCAAACAATGCTGTTGCAGCTTGAGCCTCACGGAAAAGTGTTGGAAGTCGGTACCGGATCGGGTTATCAGGCTGCTGTTCTCCTTGAAATGGGTGTAAATGTGTATACGATTGAGCGGCAGCGTGAACTTTACCTGAAAGTGCAACAGCTACTTCCTGAGCTTGGTTATCATCCCAAGTTTTTTTATGGTGATGGATACAAGGGATTGCCCACTTACGGGCCTTTCGATAAAATTATTGTTACAGCCGGGGCGCCGGTTATCCCGGATGATTTGTTGTACCAGTTGAAAGTAGGCGGGCGCATGGTCATACCGGTAGGGCCTACCGAAAAACAAATCATGACAGTCATTGTCCGCGAAACAGAGCAAGACTTCAAAAAAGAGGTACACGGAACATTTGTGTTTGTTCCTATGTTAAAAGGAACAGAAAAATAATCCAAATGATACAAATTCAGAAATTTACCTTCAACCCGATTCAGGAAAATACCTATGTTTTGTTTGACGAGACAGGAGAGTGTATTATTGTTGATGCCGGTTGCTATTTTGATTATGAGAGAGAAGAACTGGCCGCTTTCATTGAAAAGAAGAAACTAAAGCCGGTGGCACTTGTGAATACCCATTGTCATTTCGACCACGTTCTTGGCATCAATTTCTGTCGGTCAAACTATAAAATACCTTTTCTTGCTCATCAGGATGATGCCTTTTTAGTGCACGATGCCGTGAGTCACGGTGACATGTTTGGTGTGCCTGTAGAGCCGATTGACCCGCCTGACCGGTTTATTGATGAGGGAGACAAAATCCGGTTTGGGAATTCGGAACTGGAGTTGCTCCATGTGCCCGGACATGCGCCGGGAAGTTTGGTGATTTATCATCCGGAACAGAAATTTTTGTTGGCAGGCGATGTTTTGTTTTACGGGAGTATTGGGCGCACCGATTTGCCCCGAGGGAGTTACGAACAGCTTGTAAATAATATAAAATCAAAATTGCTGGTGTTGCCCGAAGATGTTGTTGTCTATAGCGGTCACGGGCCTGAAACCAATATCGGTTTTGAAAAGGGTTCCAATCCTTTTTTAATGGATTAAATCGGGTAAGCTTCAGAAAAATATATTTCCTTTGCAGTTGAAAAACATCCGGGTAAGAAGTACTTGTCTGGTTGTTTTAAGCCGATAAAAATCATTTTTTACTTCACGGCTTCAATTTAATATTGGCACAAATTTTAAGATTTAAATAGAGACTCATGGCAAGTGATAAATTTGTGGCCCGTCATATTGGGCCACGGGAACAAGAGATCGGTGAGATGTTGAAAAAGATTGGTGTTTCATCTGTTGATGAATTGATTGATCAAACTGTTCCTGAAAACATACGATTAGAAAAGCCGTTGCAATTGGAAGACGGACTGACCGAACGTCAGTACTACCGTAAAATATTGGCTTTGGCTAAAAAGAACAAGGTTTATAATACCTACATCGGGATGGGCTATTATGATACCATCACTCCGGCTGTGATTCTTCGAAATGTACTTGAAAACCCGGTTTGGTACACCTCTTACACGCCTTACCAGGCTGAAATTTCGCAAGGTCGCCTGGAGGCTTTGCTGAACTACCAGACAATGATTTGTGAGCTGACTGCAATGGAACTTGCAAATGCCTCATTGCTGGACGAAGCAACGGCTGCTGCCGAGGCAATGATCATGATGTACAATCTTCGGACACGCGAAAAAGCCAAAGCCGGAGCGAATGTTGTTTTGGTTGATGAGTCGGTGTGGCCACAAACGCTTGATGTTTTGAAAACCCGCGCTGTACCGTTGAATATTGAATTGAGAGTTGTTTGCGCTGCCGATTTCTCGTTTGAAAGTGATGTGATTGGCGCGATTGTTCAATATCCGAATGCGAATGGCGAAATTGTTTCGTATGCCGGGTTGGTTGAAAAAGCACATGCCGCCGATGCAAAAGTTGCCGTTGCTGCTGACCTGTTAAGCTTGTCGTTATTAATGCCTCCCGGAGAATGGGGTGCCGATATCGTTTTTGGAAACTCACAACGTTTGGGCGTACCAATGGGATATGGTGGACCTCATGCTGCTTTCTTTGCAGCCAAAGATGCTTACAAGAGAAGCATGCCTGGCCGTATTATCGGTATTTCGAAAGACCAGCACGGGAACCGCGCTTTGCGCATGGCGCTGCAAACCCGCGAGCAACACATCAAACGCGAAAGAGCAACATCGAATATTTGTACGGCACAGGCCCTGCTGGCTACAATGGCTGGTTTCTACGCTGTTTATCATGGCCCGGAGGGAATTCGTCAGATTGCCGACCGCATTCATTGCATTGCTGCTTTGCTTGAGAAGGAGATTACCGCGTTGGGTTATGAACAACTCAACGAAAACTATTTTGACACCATCCGTTTTGCCCTGCCAAAATATGTGAAGCGCGAAGACATTGAATGGTTATCGCTTGAATTGGAAATGAATTTCCGCTACTTCGAAAATGGAGAAGTTGGATTAAGTATAGATGAAACGACAAACCTGGATGATATCAATTGGATCATCGAAGTGTTTGCAAAAGCTGCGAACAAGCCATATCCTAAAATCAACGTTTATCCGGAAACCTGTACGATCGGTTCTGAGAAGCTCAGGGCGTCGGCTTTTATGCAACAGGAAGTCTTCAATAAATACCGTTCCGAAACAGAGATGGTTCGCTACATTAAAAGACTGGAGCACCGTGATATCTCACTGACCCATTCCATGATTCCGCTTGGGTCGTGTACCATGAAACTGAACGCTGCTACAGAGATGCTTCCGTTGAGCTGGATCGAATTTGGAGGAATGCACCCCTTTGTTCCTAAAAATCAGGCTAGGGGATATCAGGAAATGATGGAGGAATTGCGCCGTGATTTGGCCGAGATCACTGGTTTTGCTGATGTCAGCCTTCAGCCAAACTCAGGAGCGGCAGGTGAATATGCAGGTTTGATGGTCATTCGTGAATATCATTTAAGTAGGGGAGAGAATCAGCGGAATGTTGTTCTGATCCCGGCATCGGCACACGGAACAAACCCGGCGAGTGCTGTGATGGCCGGAATGGAAGTCGTTGTCGTTCCCTGTGATGAAAAAGGAAACGTTGATGTTGAGGCTTTGCGCCAAAAGGCTGAGGAATATAAAGACACGCTATCGTCATTCATGGTGACTTACCCATCAACTCATGGGGTTTTCGAGTCATCAATTACTGAAATGTGCGCCATTATTCATCAATTTGGAGGTCAGGTTTACATGGATGGTGCCAATATGAATGCGCAGGTTGGGTTAACGAATCCGAAACGCATTGGTGCTGACGTTTGTCACCTGAACCTGCACAAAACATTTGCAATCCCTCACGGAGGCGGTGGTCCTGGTGTTGGCCCGATTGCTGTAGCAGAGCACCTGGTTGATTTTCTGCCTTCGCATCCGGTGATGAATAACGGGCATATCGGAATTACAGCAGTTTCTGCAGCTCCCTGGGGTAGTGCTTCCATATTGCCAATTACATATGGATACATCAAAATGTTGGGTGCTGACGGTTTAAAGCGGGCCACTGAGATTGCGATCCTGAATGCAAATTACATTGCTGATTCGTTAAAAGATACTTACGGTATTTTGTATACCGGCGAAAATGGTCGCGTGGCCCATGAGATGATTCTGGAATGCCGTCATCTTAAAGCGGAGTCCGGAATAACAGAAGCCGATATTGCCAAACGATTGATGGATTATGGATTTCATGCACCGACACTTTCATTCCCTGTACATGGTACGTTGATGGTTGAACCGACCGAAAGTGAGTCGAAACACGAACTTGATCGTTTTATTGAAGCGTTAAAGACAATTTATAACGAGATTCAGGATATTATCGCAGGGACGTCAGATAAGACGGATAACCCCCTTAGAAATGCGCCACACACAGCCGAAACGGTTACTTCGGATACCTGGGAACACGGTTATAGCCGGCAGAAGGCAGCGTTCCCGTTGGAGTGGTTAAAAGAAAATAAATTTTGGCCACCGGTAGGACGTATTGATGATGCTTACGGAGACAGAAATCTGGTTTGTACCTGTTCTCCGGTAGAGAGTTATCAATAAATATAAATTTTATGATCGGCTTTTTGTAACTTTGGATAAGAAATAGAATAAAATGATTACTTATCCAATTGCAAAAATTAATCTTGGGCTACAAGTCACCGAAAAGCGCCCGGATGGGTTCCATAACCTGGAAACCATCTTCTATCCCATTCAAATGCAGGATGCTCTGGAGGTGGTAGAGGCTGGTGACTTTAAATTTGAAGTGACAGGAACGGCGTTGGACGGTGATCCAATGCAGAATCTGGTCGTAAAGGCTTACAATCTTTTGAAAGCTGATTATGACATTCCGAAAGTACACATTCATTTGCATAAAAGCATTCCTTCCGGTGCCGGTCTGGGAGGTGGCTCATCTGATGCTGCTTATATGTTGATGCTCTTGAATGATCTGTTCAAATTGAAAATCACGAAGGAGAAGTTGATGAATTACGCACTTGCTCTTGGCAGCGATTGCCCGTTTTTCATTCATGGAAAACCTGTTTTCGCAACCGGCCGGGGTGAGATCATGCAGGATGTGACTGTAAATTTGAATGAATATTTTTTGATTTTGGTAAAACCTCCTGTTCATATTCCAACGGCAGAAGCCTATCAGAATATTATTCCGCAAAGGCCCCGGTTGTCATTGAAGGGATTAATAGGTTTTTCTGTCAGTAAATGGAAGGGAAATGTACTAAATCAATTTGAACGCTATGTCTTTCAGAAATATCCCGAGGTAGAACAGATAAAGAAAACATTATATGACCAAGGGGCATCATTTGCCCTGATGTCGGGCAGTGGTTCTGCTGTTTATGGCCTCTTCCGTTCCGAAAAGCGGGGAATAGAAAAGTTGTTCCCTGAAGATTACCATGTTTTTAGGCAAAGGCTTTAAGATAACCTTAACAAGGTTTTTGTAATTATTAACAAACTTACTTGTAACAACTTTGGTTTTTTGCAGTCTATACTGCAGAAAACAATTTGAAACAGAAACAGTAAGCAAGTAAGTCTTAAAGCGATGAAAACAAAACTCAACAGATTCATTTTTGTAGCTGCAATTCTATTGGCAGCCCTCACGGGGATAAATGCCCGGGTTAGTTCCCGGATGTTTATAGCGGAACAGGAAGCTGAACTCGAAATTGAAAGTTGGATGACTGATGATTCTCATTGGTCAAGGTCAGGATTAGATGTGGCTCAGGCCATAGATCGTGAGTTGACAATTGAAAAGTGGATGACCGACGATGCTTTTTGGAACTAATTACTTTATCATTTGATGACAGCGGAGATGAAAAAAGGGACCCAAACAGGCCCCTTTAATTTTTATTATAGTGGTGATATTTCTATCATGAGGAATTTCTTGGGAATTTTATCTCCGGCTTTAACATTTACCGAAACAATCTTCCCGTGAAAAGGCATCTGCACAACGTTGTGCATCTTCATTGCTT
>JBNKTK010000119.1:0-11384 GCA_050298035.1 Mangrovibacterium sp.
AGGTACAATATTCACAATAGCATCATGCGGACAAAGAGACCCTAATAAGCATATTGATGAAGGGAAAGTCGAAGGAGAGTTGTACACAAGTCAAGAGATTGGCTGGACAATTCAAATCCCCGAAGGTTGGACCGTGATTTCAAGAGATAAAATTGAAGCTATTGATGAAAAAGGTAAAAAGGCAATAGAAGAAGTGGCCGGAGAATTTGATTATAGTGGACTAAAGCATTTAATAAGTTTTCAAAAGAATCAATTCAATAACTTCCAATCAACATCAGAGCCATTTAAATTAGAATATGAAGGAGAATGGGAAGATAATAACGCTGGATTAAAAGAGCTGATTTATTCAACATATACAAATCAAGGAATAAAGGTTGATACTTCCTCAACAATGGCGACAATTGACGGACTTGATTTTGAAGTTTTTAAAAGTACAATATATGGACCTGATGGAAAAGTGATTCTTTTTCAAGAGATGTATAGTAGATATATAAACGGATATGATTTTGGAGTGAATATTAATTACAACAACGGCAAGGATAAAGAGACGATGATGAAGGTTTGGAGAAATTCAAAATTTAATAAAGAATAAAAATTACATACCACATCAAATAGCCCGCCCATTCGCAAATACTGGCAGAAAGACACCCTCACACCATTGTACGTACAGGTCTCGTACTGAACGGTTCATCAAGATGTGGGGCAACTTGTTAGTAATAGGCAAGCATGGCTTCGTAGCCTCGTTTTCGCATATTCTGACATTTTTAACCCCAATAATTATCAAAACAAAATTTTATCACTATTTTCAAACGGCAGCTTAAAAAACCTGAGATGACAGGTTAAAGCAAGAATCATTTGAGGTTTTTAGATGGACTGCCGTTGGGTTTAATTTTGAAAAAAAAATTCAGCATAAACAAATATGATTATTTTTGATAGTATCATATGATATTATCAATACTTTAAGAGATGAAACCACCATACGAAATAACAGGTAAGATTTTAAATTTAATTGTTTCTATATCTGAAAAAATAGGAGAAGTAAATGCTGCTCATTTATACAAACCTCCTACAGAATTAAGAAAAAGAAATCGGATAAGAACAATTCAGTCTTCATTGGAAATTGAAGGAAATACCTTGACTATTGAGCAAATTACAGACCTTCTTGACAATAAAAGAATTCTTGCTCCTAAGAAAGATATTTTAGAAGTCAAAAATGCAATCAAGGTTTATAATCAACTAAATAAATTCAAAGTATTCGAATTACAATCTTTGTGTAAGGCACATGAGATTCTAATGAAAGATTTGATTGAGAATCCGGGAAAGCTTCGAACCGGTTCAGTAGGAATTGTAAAGGGCAGCGATATCGCCCACATCGCGCCACCTGGAGAAATGGTTCATTCTTTAATGACGGATTTATTTGAATATCTAAAAAACGACAATGATTTAATTCTTATAAAAAGCTGTGTATTCCATTATGAATTTGAATTTATTCACCCATTTATAGACGGTAATGGCAGAATGGGAAGACTTTGGCAAACCATGATTTTAAAGGAACACTCCCCTGTTTTTGAATTTCTCCCGATTGAAAGTTTAGTGAAATCAAGACAACAAGAATATTACAATGTCCTTGGAAAATCAGATAAACAAGGAGCCTCTACTGCATTTATTGAATTCATGTTGGAAATTATACAAGATGCTTTAGAAGAGTTATTAAAAGTTCAAAATATAAGTTTGACTAACAATGACAGAATTTTGAATTTTAAAGAAATAATTGGAGCGAAAGAGTTTTCAAGACAAGATTATTTAAGGGCATTTAAAAATATATCTCAGGCAACTGCAAGTAGAGATCTGAAAAATGCTGTTGACGATGGAATTATTGAGAAACAAGGTGACAAAAGAACAACAAAATATAAATACAAATAAAAAACTAAACCTAAAACAATTAAGCGTTCGGCCAGTGCGCAGCACAGTGGCTGAACCGGGTGTTGACGGCTTGTCCGGCTGAACAGACGGAAAACCGGTGATTTGCAGTTCTACTCGTACTATGGTTTTTTCGATGCGGTGGAGTTTGGTTTGCCTGGCTTAACAGCCGGGCAGTTCTGTTTCTGGCAGATCTAGCCTAATACAAATTTTTTAAGCCAACGGCTTATCAAAACAAAATTTTATCACTATTTTCAAACGGCAGCTTAAAAAGCCTGAAATGAAAAACTCAGATTTTAAAATTGAACCTGAATACAAATTTAAGACTTATTTCAAATATTTCTTCTTTTTGGCAGGTATAGTCTTAGTCATAATTCCATTAATAATTGACAACTATGATGTCCTTTCTTTTTTGGGTCTAGTTTCAATAATAATTGGATTGATATTCACTGTATTTGCATCAAAGCAGTATCTACGAATTAATCGAGACCAGATAGAATTCGAATCAAAAAGCATAATAAAAGAATTTAGCAAATTACTAACAATAAAATTTGCAGACATTAATGAAGTCCATTTCCTAAAAAGACAATTTCTGATTTTTGGAGGCCGTAATCCCGTTGCTGATGCTGATGCTCAGACATTGTACAATGAGAATAGAATTGTATTTCTTCTAAAGAATAAAAAAAGTGAAACAATTATGCAGACGGGTAAATTGGAAGAATTTAGAAAAGCCTATGATATAATAAAAAGCAAAGTTGATAAAAAAGCTACTGGTAACAATTAAACGCTCGATCCGCGCGCAACGCAAAGCTTGATCTCGATATTGACGGCTTGTCCGGCTAAATAGAAGGGAAACCGGTGATTTGCAGCCAATCGTTTATCATGGGTTTAATTCTCCTAAAATCTCCTAATTCTTGTAAAATTTGGAAATATTACTCAACAAAAAGAAACAAGCATTTGCCCGTACTCCTGATTTTGAGAAAAGAATAAATGAAGAAAACACCCTAGCTAAGCGTTCGCCCCATGCAGCGCATAAAAAAATCCTGCCGTAGCAGGATTCTTCTATTTGAGCGATATTGTGAATTTGATTTGTTAGCTCAGGAATTCATGTACGCTTGCAGCAGCCAGTTTACCGGCCTGAATGGCGTGAACAACCAAACTTGCACCACGTTCAACGTCGCCGGCAGCGAAGATCTTTTCAACAGAACTTTGCTTTTTAGCGTTCACTTTCACGTTGCCACGGGCATCGTATTCAACGCCAAGCTCGTCGAGCAAGCCAACGTGTACAGGCTGGGTGAAACCCATTGATAGCAATACCAGGTCGGCCTTGATGATTTCTTCCGTTCCGGGAACCTCGCTCATCATCCAGCGGCCACTTTCGTCTTTGTCCCATTTTACTTCAACGATTTCAGCTTTTTCCACTTTACCATTTTCGCCAATCAAGCGTTTTGTTGAAAGTGACCAGCGGCGCTCGCAACCTTCGAGGTGTGAGCTTGAGGTACGGAGAGTGTTGGGCCAGTAAGGCCAAGGGTTATTTTCGGCGCGTTCTGCCGGCGGTTTAGGCAAAATCTCGATCTGCGTTACGCTGGCAGCTTTTTGACGGATTGAGGTACCGACACAGTCAGAACCGGTATCACCACCACCAATCACCAATATATGTTTGCCTTCAGCCAGTAGACGTTCATCGTCGGCAATTTTTTGCCCGGCAACCACTTTATTTTGCTGAGTCAGAAAATCCATCGCAAAATAAACGCCTTCCATCTCGCGGCCTTCAACACCGAGGTCGCGCGGTTGTTCTGCTCCAAGAGCAAGCACAACGGCATCAAATTCGGCCAGCAGTTCGTCTTTTGTCACATCAACACCAACATTGACATTTGTTTTGAAAACGATACCTTCAGCTTCGAAGATTGCCTGACGACGTTCGATAATCCCTTTGTTCAGTTTGAAATCGGGGATACCATAGCGGAGCAAACCGCCAATTGCATCATTCTTCTCGAACACGGTCACCGAGTGGCCGGCACGGTTCAGCAAATCGGCTGCAGAAAGACCTGCAGGACCCGAACCGATAACAGCTACTTTTTTGCCCGAACGCACTTTGGGTGGATTCGGTACAATGTACCCTTCGGCAAAAGCACGTTCAACAGTTGCACACTCGTTTTCACGAATGGTAACCGGCTCGTTGTGGATATTCAACACGCAAGCTTTTTCGCAAGGTGCAGGACAAATACGTCCGGTGATTTCGGGGAAACTGTTTGTTGAATGAAGGATTTCGTAAGCCATGCGGTCTTCCTTGCGGTAAAGGGCATCCTGCCATTCAGGGATTTTGCTTCCAACCGGACATCCCCAGTGGCAAAACGGCACACCGCAATCCATACAACGCGAAGCCTGTAATCTTCTGTCGTCTTCATTCAGGGTCTGTTCTACTTCCCCGTAGTCGTATATTCTTTCGTTTAAAGGTCGGTAGCCGCTTTCTTTGCGGGCTACTTTCATAAAACCTCTTGGATCTGCCATAATTCTTTAAGTCTTTTTCTGTTATTCAAATAATTCTTTTTCCTATTCGTGACGGGTTGGATCGTCTTCAGTCAACTGCAATTTGCGTTCGATTTCCTTCAGCTTCATTTCTTCCAACACTTTTTTGTATTCGAACGGAATTACTTTCACGAATTTCGGCAGGTATTCTTCCCAGTTGGTCAGAATGGTTGCCGCCAAAGAACTTTGAGTATATAGAAGGTGTTTGTTGATCATGTCCTGCAACTCGTCGATATCCGACTTGTCTTCAACAGGAGACAGTTCAACCAGACCTTTGTTACAATAGTAGTCGAAGTTACCGTCAACATCCAGCACATAAGCAATACCACCGCTCATACCGGCAGCGAAGTTACGTCCGGTTTTACCAAGCACAACCACGCGTCCACCGGTCATGTATTCGCAGCAGTGGTCACCTGTTCCTTCAACAACAGTTTTGGCACCCGAGTTACGCACGCAGAAACGTTCGCCAGCCACACCACGAATGTAGCCTTCACCGTTAGTTGCACCATAGAATGTTGTGTTACCGATGATGATGTTCTCCTCTGGTTTAAAGGTAGCCCCCACGGGAGGAACAACCACCACTTTACCACCTGATAAACCTTTACCAATGTAGTCGTTGGCATCGCCTTCCAAACGGAATGTCACCCCTTTGGCAAGGAAAGCGCCAAAACTTTGTCCGGCAGTACCGTTAAAGGTACAGTTGATGGTATCTTCCGGCAAAGCTTCTTCGCCGTAGCGTTTTGAAATTTCACCCGACAACATGGCGCCGATAGTCCGGTCGGTGTTGACAATTGGGTATGAAATCCAAACTTTCTCCTTGCCTTTGATGGCTTTGTTTGCATCATGGATCAATTTGTGATCCAGGTGATCATCAATTGATTTCAGGTTCGGATATGTATTGTGAATGTCGTATTCTTTTGCTTCGGCAGGTAAGTGAAGAATTTGAGAGAAGTCAATGTTCTTCATCTTCCAGTTGGCTACGTCGGGATCAACTTCCAGCAAATCTGTACGGCCAACCAGGTCATCAAATTTACTGATACCCATTTCGGCCATGATCTCACGGATTTCCTCAGCAATGAAGCGGAAGAAGTTCACCACGTACTCCGTTTTACCAATGAAGCGTTTGCGCAGGTCTTTATCTTGTGTTGCAATACCGGCAGGGCAAGTATTCAGGTGACACTTACGCATCATGATACAACCCATCACGATCAGAGCAGAAGTTGAAAAACCGAATTCTTCACCTCCAAGACAAGCCACGGTAACCACATCGCGTCCGTTTTTCAGCTGACCGTCAACCTGTAGTTTCACACGGCCACGAAGGTTGTTCATCACCAGTGTTTGCTGAGTTTCGGCAATACCCATCTCAACAGGCAAACCAGCATGTTTAATTGAGCTTGCAGGGCTGGCACCAGTACCACCTTCACCACCCGAAATGATGATCAGGTCGGAGAATGCTTTGGCCACACCGGCGGCAACTGTACCAACACCGGCTTCAGCAACCAGTTTCACCGAAACTTTGGCACGCGGGTTAGTTACTTTCAGGTCGTAAATCAACTGGGCCAGGTCCTCAATCGAATAAATATCGTGGTGAGGAGGAGGCGAAATCAGGGTAATACCCGGAGTTGAGTTACGTGTTTTGGCGATGATCTTGTTCACCTTGAACCCAGGCAACTGACCACCTTCACCAGGTTTTGCACCCTGGCAAACTTTAATTTGCAGCTCGTGTGCATTGGTCAGGTAGTTGTTGGTTACCCCAAAGCGGCCGGAAGCAATCTGCTTGATGGCACTTTGTTTTAAGGTACCGAAACGTTCCGGGTCTTCACCACCCTCACCGGTATTACTACGGCCACCGATGGTGTTCATAGCCATTGCCAGTGTTTCGTGCGCTTCCTTACTGATAGAGCCATAAGACATGGCACCGGTAACGAAACGTTTCATGATATTTTCAACCGGTTCAACTTCGTCAATTGAAATCGGGTTCTTTTTGAACTTGAAGCAACCGCGGATAAATCCGGGTTTTCTATTGTCTTCCTGAACCAGGTTACTGTATTCTTTGTATTTGCTGTAATCGTTTGTACGGGTTGCCCATTGCAACAAACCAATTGCTTCGGGATTCCAGGCATGGTGCTCGCCGTATTTTCTCCAGGCATAAACACCAGCATTTTCGAAGCGGAACATTTCCGGAGTCGCAACAGTTTTATAGGCATTTTCGTGCATCCGGCGATATTCTTCAGCAATTTCGCCCAAGCCAATACCGCTTAAACGGGATGTTGTTCCGGTGAAATACTGGTCAATCAGCTCGCGACTAACACCCATGGCCTCAAACATTTGTGCCCCATGATAAGAACGCAATGTTGAAATACCCATTTTCGACATGATTTTCAGCAAACCTTTGTCAACCGCTTTGATGTAGTTTTTGCGGGCTTCTTTGTATTCCAGCTCAATCTTGCCTTCTTTCACCAGGTGATCGATAGCCGCGTAGGCCATGTATGGGTTGATGACGCTGGCGCCATATCCCAACAACAAGGCAAAGTGGTTTACTTCGCGGGCTTCAGCCGTTTCAACAATGATACCAACCTGCATCCGTTTTTTGGCGGCAATCAGGTGGTGGTGAACAGCAGAAACAGCCAGCAATGATGGGAACGGAGCATAATCAGCATCCACATTCCGGTCGGAAAGGATGATGAAGTTTTTCTGTTCGTCGACCGCTTTTTCAGCCAGCTCCAGCATTTCATTAAATGCTTTTTTGAAACCTTCTTCACCGTCTTTTACCGGGAAAACCATTGGAATAGTCTCGTGACTGAACATTTCATCTTTCAGGTCTTTGATCTTTCCAAGGTCGGTATTGGTAATCAGCGGGCTGTCAAATTTAATCAGCTTGCAGTGTTCCGGGCTTTCTGTCAAAATATTTGAGTGCAGCGAACCAATGTAGTTGGTCAACGACATCACCAATCCTTCGCGGATGGGGTCGATGGCCGGGTTGGTTACCTGCGCGAACATTTGCTTGAAGTAGTTGAAAAAGCGCTGTGGCTGCGTTGAGAAGATTGCCAGCGGCGTATCGTTCCCCATTGAGCTTGTTGGCTCAGCGGCAGAAGTGGCCATCCCCTGGATCAACTCATACATGTCTTCTTTTGAATAAGTAAAGACTTTTGAAAGCGTCTCGAAGTTATCCAAATCAGAAGGAACACGTTGTTTTACTTTAATATCTTTCATCCGCATGCGGTTTTCTTTCAACCACATTTCGTACGGATTGCGTTTGCTCAATTCAGCTTTAACTTCATTGTCAGGGATGATGATGCCAAGTTTGGTATCGATCAACATGATTTTACCAGGACGCAGACGGCCTTTTTCTTTGATTTCGTCGGCGGCGAACTGTTGAACGCCAACCTCAGATCCCATGACAACCAAGCCACTTTTAGTAATAACATAGCGTGAAGGGCGCAAGCCGTTACGGTCGAGCGTACCTCCAATATAGCGACCATCAGAGAAAACCATTGAGGCAGGGCCATCCCATGGTTCCATAATGGTGGAGTGATATTCGTAGAATGCTTTTAAACTTTCCGGGATCGGGTTTTTCTCGTTGTATGATTCCGGGATCATCATACACAAGGCATGGTGCAACGAACGGCCTGTCATGTGCAGGAATTCCAGCACGTTATCGAATGAAGCCGAGTCAGATTTTCCGTCTTCAATGATTGGCAATAATTTTTTCAGGTCGTCGCCAAAGATTTCTGATTTAAGCAATGCTTCACGGGCATGCATCCACTTGCGGTTACCTTTTACCGTGTTGATTTCCCCGTTGTGGGCAAGGAAACGGAAAGGCTGCGCCAAATCCCAGGTCGGGAAGGTATTGGTACTGAAACGTGAGTGCACCAATGCAATCGCCGACTTAAATTTTTCATGTTGAAAGTCTTTAAAATACTCACCCAACTGGAACGGGGTAAGCATTCCTTTATATACAATTGTTTTTGAAGAGAAACTTGGTTGATAGAAAGCTTCTTTTTGCGAAAGGTTCGATTTGGAAACTTCGTGCTCGGTCAGTTTACGAACAATGTACAGTTTACGCTCCAGCGCTTCCTGTTCCAGGTTTGCCTTAACAAACACCTGCTTAATGGCAGGCTCGGTCCTTTTGGCAATCTCTCCCGGGGCAGAACCATCAACAGGCACCTCGCGGTAAGTGATTAACTCCAGCCCTTCTTCTTTAATATACTTGGTCAGAATATCCAGACAGATATCAGCTTCAGCAGAATTTTGAGGAAGGAAAATCAAACCTGTTCCATACTGACCAACTTCCGGAAGTTTGATCTTTACAACATCCTTAAAATATTCATGAGGAATCTGCATTAAAATACCTGCACCATCGCCGGTAGCATTATCTGCACTGGTAGCACCGCGGTGATCCAGGTTCTCGAGGACTCTCAATCCTCGCTGGACAATGTCGTGAGACGCCTGTCCTTTAATATGAGCCACGAACCCAATCCCACAATTATCATGCTCATTCGCAGGGTCGTACATCCCCTGCATGTTTGGAAATCTAAATTGCATCATTTATACATTTTTAATTTTTTTCAGCCACAGTCTTGTTCTGACCAACAAGACACAATAAAAATCATTGAACAGCATTCAATGATTAAAATTTATAAGCAAAACCCACAAAATTCTTACGAAGTGAAAGCAAAAATAGCCATAAATCGAATATCAACCAATTTTTGCCGTCAAAAAATATGCTCGAGAACATGCAAACAGGTCTTTTCTTCTTAAAATCAATTTCATAATAAAATGAAACCGAACAACTTACAAAAAGAGACTAAAGAATTGCCCGGAAAATTACAAATTGAAAAATAACGATTAATTAACAGAAACACCGCTATTTCAGCAATTTATCAAGGGCTTCGTCCATTTTTTCGAAGCCGAACTGAGACAAAACAGCATTCATTTTTGCACTGATTTCATCCAGGCAAAGATTCCCCAGACTTCCGGCATGCGAATGTTCAATCTTTTTATCCGGCTGATAGTTACCTGCCTGTATCTCCATTCCCACCTGCTTGTAGGCATCGCGGAAAGGCACACCCTGCATTACAAGCCGGTTGACATCCTCAACACTGAAGACATATTTATAGCGTTCGTCATCCAAAAGCCCTTCTTTCACCGTAATCTCCGACAAGGCAAAGGCAGCAATTTCCAAACAGCTTTTCAGATCGCTGAAAGCAGGAAGGAAAACCTCTTTCACAATTTGAAGATCGCGGAAATACCCGCTTGGCAGGTTATTGACCATCAGCGTAATTTGAGTTGGCATGGCCTGTATTTTATTGCAATGCGAGCGCAGCAACTCAAAAACATCCGGGTTTTTCTTATGCGGCATAATGCTGGAACCGGTTGTCAGTTCATCGGGCAAGGCAACAAAACCGAAGTTCTGGCTCATAAACAGGCAAACATCGTATGCCAGTTTCGACAAGGTAGCCGCAATTGACGACATGGCAAAAGCAACGGTTTTCTCCATCTTTCCACGTCCCATTTGCGCATAAACCACATTGTAGTTCATCTGCTCAAAGCCAAGCAGGTCAGTGGTCATTTGCCTGTCGAGCGGAAATGACGAACCGTAACCAGCCGCCGAGCCCAGCGGGTTCTGGTTGGCAATCCGATAGGCAGCCTGCAGCAACAGGAAATCGTCGGCCAGGCTTTCAGCATAAGCGCTAAACCACAAACCAAACGAAGAAGGCATGGCTACCTGCAGGTGCGTGTAGCCGGGCATTAATAAATCTTTGTATTTTCCGGCCTGCACAATCAGCACTTCAAACAGTGCATTGCCCAATTCTACCAGCTCCCGGATTTCATTCCGGGCAAACAATTTCAGGTCAAGCAACACCTGGTCATTCCGTGAACGTCCGCTGTGTATTTTCTTACCCACATCACCCAGCTTCCGGGTCAGCATGGTTTCAACCTGCGAGTGCACATCTTCAATTCCATCTTCAATAACAAACCTACCCTGCTCAACAACCCGGTAAATCGCCTTCAACTCGACCAGCAATTTCTCCAGCTCATCTTTCTCCAGCAATCCAATTGATTGCAGCATCGTAGCGTGGGCCATCGAACCCAATACATCATATTTTGCCAGGTAAAGATCCAATTCCCGGTCTTTTCCTACTGTAAAATCTTCAATGAGTTTATTTATTGAATAACCTTTGTCCCAAAGTTTCATTTTGAAAGAATTTTGCCCAAAGATACTTATTTTCGTAAAACAACTATCCGGCTTGCTTACATCTGGGGTACGACAAAATTCCCATTATTCAATTCAACAACGAAAAACACGAAAACACGTCTTTGATGTATTGAAAAATTGCAAAGCAATTTTTTGTGTCTTTCGTGTTTTTCGTTGTTAAAATACAATCTTATAGTTTTCTCATATTGTCATTCTTACCAAACTATTGTTGAAAAGGAATTTTGTCGTACATCCCTTACATCGTAACTTTACTGCTTTCTGTTTAATGAAAATTTCACCAAATTTGCATCTGCAAATAAAGCAAAGCCTCAAAAAATTCAGTTATGTTCGAAAAAAACAGATTAAGTATCCTTACTTTTCTCGCCCTGCTTCTTGGTCTTGCAGCCTATTATTTCGGATTATTTATCGACCTGACCGGTGATGCCGGAAAATACGCGGCCATCGCCCGGCACATTGTTGAAAGCGGAGATTACATCAACCTGAAAATCCACGGGGAAGCCTACGACCAAAAGCCACCTTTGATTTTCTGGTTGGCCACGTGGGGCTTTAAAATAGGCGGACTGAACAACTGGAGCTATAAAATATTCTCTGTACTGTACGCGTTCCTTGGGCTCTTCTTCACTTACAAAATGGGAGAAAGCCTGTACAATAAAAGAACCGGAAAAATTGCAGCATTCCTGCTTGGCTTTTCACAGTTCTACTTTTTATATTGTAT
>JBNKTK010000120.1:0-11336 GCA_050298035.1 Mangrovibacterium sp.
ATACTAAGTGCAGATACCTATTCCTATTCCTTGGTGGAGGATAAGAAGAAAAGTATATTGCTCAATCTTTTCTTTTACTTCTATTTTACAGTAGTTGTATCTTTTCTGGTATATGATATCGTCATTGTAAATACAACCTACCTGGTGACAAATGCTGCTGGTTTGGCTATTGGGGTGTTCTTGTTCTTTCTATATCGGGTTAAAAAGATGCTTCACACAGTGTCAGGAATTTTTGTGGGGATGATTGCCGTACTTACAACTTTCCTGATACAGACTGGTGGAATTAGAAACACGGGTTTGGTGTTTGCACTGCTAATTCCTTTGCCCACTATCCTTCTGGTCGGTAAGAAAAAGGGGATATTAACGCTGTCGGTTTTTTTGCTGGTGAATGCCATTGGTTTTGTTCTGTTGAATGATGCTCTTTGGTTTCCTGAGTACAACATGGCTCTGGTGTCCCGGATTTCGATTGTATTTGTCCTTATTGCTGTTGTGGCTTATTCCAACGAGTTTGTTTTCGAGGTACTTTATCTTCGTTTGGAGAAATTGTCAGATTCCCTGAAATTGAGTCAGCAGCGGTACAAAAACCTGGCAGTCAACAAAGAACGTTTTGTCTCCCTTATCTCAAACAACCTGGGCGACCACATTGGGAGTTTTGCGGCAATTGCCAACTTGTTGAGCGATGAATACAATAACTTAAGCGATCAGCAGCGTATTGAGATGATCAGAAGCCTGGCCAATGTGTCGCAGCAGAATTTTAAATTGTTGCAGGACCTGATGAAGTGGTCGACAGCGCAAAGAGATACGATTCCGTTTTCTCCAAAACCAATCAAGATTGAAAAAATTTACCGGGACGTAGTTGAATTGTTCCATCCGTTGATCGAAGAGAAACAACTATCCTTCTTTTTGAAAATGAAGAGCAATTCGGAAGTTTTTGCCGATGAAGATATGGTCGGTGCGATCATGCGGGCTTTGGTATCAAATGCCATAAAATTTTCTCATGTTGGCGGCGAGGTTCGGATTTCGGCAGTTGAAAAAGAAGATCGAATGATTGTTTCGGTTTTAGATAAAGGTATTGGGATGACCAGACAGGACCTGATGCGTGTCAATACGTCCATTTCATTCTCAAACCCGGGTACGCTGGATGAAACAGGTACCGGAATCGGGTTGATCCTGGCCAAAGAGTTTTTACAGAAGAACAAAGGCGATTTTCATGTTGAGAGTAAAAGAGGGGAGGGAACCGATGTTACTTTTACCTTGCCTTTGGTTGAATAACGACACTGCCTGTCTTTTGGGGTTCTAACTTTTACCAGATTGTGCTTACCTGTAAATTTCCTTGCAAATCCTGCATTTTCATTATTCAGATGTTTAATTCCGTGGTTCGGGCATGTTATCTTTGCAAATAAAAAACGATGTCATTGATTATTGAGGAAAAAGACCTGGAGAAGTTTATCATGGTTGGCGATCGGGTGTTGATAAAACCGAAATTCCCCATGTCCAAAACACAGTCCGGTTTATATTTGCCGCCTACCGTTCAGGAAAACGAGAAAGTACACAGCGGGTATGTGGTGAAAGTAGGCCCGGGGTATCCGATCCCGGCGATGACCGATGAAGATGAACCCTGGAAGGACAAAAAAGAAGAGGTGAAATACGTTCCGTTGCAGGCGCAGGTTGGCGATTTGGCAATTTACCTGCATAAAAGTGGTTTCGAAATCGAGTTCAATAAAGAGAAATACATCATTTTACCACATTCCGCGATTCTGATGATCATTCGTGATGAAGATTTGTTTAAGTAATTACAAATTGAAGGTTTGAGGCGTATAAATGAAGAATATATTTACGATTTATAAAAATATCCTAAGATTTAGTTTCAATTTAAAAGAGTGTGCGTGGTTGATTAAGTTTTTTTAATATCTTGCGCGCAGATTTTACTAACTGAAAAATAGATAACAAAACGTTAAAAGTTAAATTTCTGATAATGAATCCACAAGCTGAAGAATTGAACAACGTTATCCGGGAGAAAAATCCGGTTGTTTATGAATTGCTTTCTGAGCGGGGAAAAAACATCTTCTTTCCTAAAAAAGGTATCCTGGGACAAACCGCTGATGCAAAAGGGACCAAGATTAACGCAACAATTGGTGCTGCTGTCGAAGACAACGGTTCTCCAATGCGTTTGGGAAGCATCGAAACCAATGTGAAGCTTGACCCTTCGCTTGTTTTTCCGTATGCGCCAAGCTTTGGACGTCCGGATATTCGGGCACGCTGGAAAAGCATGATTTATGAGAAAAACCCAAGCATCGGAGATCAACCGTTGAGTTTGCCTGTGGTGACAAATGCGCTTACTCATGGGGTGAGCATGGCGGGTTATCTGTTTGTAAATGAAGGTGAAAAAGTCATTGTTCCTGATTTGTTTTGGGGCAACTACAACCTGATTTTGAGCAACGCCTACGGTGCTGAACTTCAGAAATATAAACTTTTTAAAGGTAACCAACTCGATTTGGATGCTTTGAAAGCAAGCCTGGAGGAAGGTGGGATTGGCAAAAAGGTACTGATTCTGAACTTCCCGAACAACCCAACCGGGTATTCACCAACTGTTGACGAAGCAAATGCCATTGCCCAAATCATAAAGGACTCGGCCGAGAAAGGCAATAAAATTGTTGTGTTCTCTGATGATGCCTACTTCGGGTTGGTATTTGAAGATGGTATTGAGCCGGAAAGCATTTTTGCCAAACTGTGCAACCTGCACGAAAATGTTTTGGCTGTTAAAATCGACGGCCCAACAAAAGAAGATTACGTTTGGGGGTTCCGTGTCGGTTTTATGACTTACGGAATTAAAGGGGGCGATGTTGAGTTATACACTGCGTTGGAGGCAAAAACAGCCGGTGCCGTTCGTGGTAACATATCAAATGCTGCCAATATTTCTCAATCGTTGTTGCTTGCCGCGTTCGACAGCCCGGAATACAAGGCGCAGAAACATACCAAGTTTGTAATCATGAAAGAGCGTTACGATGCTGTTCGGAAAGCGCTGGAGGGCAATAAATACGATGATTGTTTCAAGGCGCTGCCATACAACTCCGGTTATTTCATGTGCGTACAGTTGGCCGAAGGGTTGGATGGAGAAGCAATCCGCAAAATCCTGATCGAAAAATACAGCATTGGCATCATCAACCTGAACAATGTTATTCGTGTGGCATTCTCAGCTGTTGCTGCTTCGGATGTGGAAGAACTGTTCGAAGGTATTTACAACGCTTGTAAAGATTCGCAAAAATAAGCCGTTACAAATAGTTTTATTCCTGATAGCTGTTTGCCTTTCCGGGCAGGCAGCTTTTTTATTGCCGTTGCAGTTGGTAAACCATAAAAAACAGGAAGATGCCGACCGGGACAAGTATCAGGTTGGTAATTTTTGTCCAGGTTGAATTCACCAACCCAAGCAGAAACCCAGCCAGTCCGATCATTGCGGTCAGGAGCAATCCCGAAAAGTAAGTCAAAGCCTTTGCTTCAGCCGGTGCCGGTTGGTTGAGTGTAACGACAGGCACATCAATTTGACCGCTGAGAATAACCCAAAGTGAAAAAATGCCCAGTAAAAAGAAAAGCAGCTGCCCGGCTTGTTGTATGCGTTTTTTACGTTCAATCCACGAAAAAATAATAAGGGCAATGGCCAGGAATAAGAGCCACTGTGAGCTGGTTGTCAGCGCTAAAAATGTTTGACGTTCCATCATTTTGATTTTAGGCAAATGTGTTAAATTTTTGGTAAACTAAAAAATGAACTTGTTCCTGTTGAAATAGTTACTTTTGTGCTTTCTTATAACAACCGAATATGATTTTAGATATTGATCCAAAAGCCAAAGGGTTGATTTTTGACCTGGATGGCACGATTTCCGATACAATGCCGATTCACTTTACGGCATGGCGAAATGCTGCCGCAAGGTATGGCATTGATTTTACCGTTGAATTGTTTGAACAATTGGCCGGGATTCCGCTTTATCCTACAGTGGAAAAGCTGAATGAAATGTTCGGCAAAAATATCGACCCGCAGGAAATGGGCGATGCCAAGGAACTGGAGTACGAAAAAAATATGCACCGTGCAGTCGCCATTGAACCTGTCGTGGATATCATCAAAAAGTATCATGGGAAAATCCCGATGTCGGTTGGGACAGGAGGCTTGTCGAGACTGGCAAAAAAATCACTCGAAATTATTGGGCTTGACCAGTACCTTGATATTATTGTTGCGTCGGAAGATGTGAAAAATTATAAGCCGCACCCTGAAACGTTTCTGCGGTGTGCCGAACTAATGGGGGTGGCGCCACAGGATTGCCAGGTTTTCGAGGATGGCATACTGGGCATTCGGGCCGCCGAAACTGCCGGAATGATGGTAGTTGACGTGAAAAAATACTATGAAGTAACAATTGGTAAATAATCTAATCAGGTTTTAAATGAAGCTAAAAATTGTCCTTCTGTTATTGCTCTGGATGGCAGTTGTTTCCTGCCAGTCGTCAGTCGGCAAAAAACATGCGACGGTCGTATTTTATAATGTTGAAAATCTTTTTGACACAGTAGATGATCCGCATATCAACGACAACGAGTTTTTGCCTGATAGCAAAAAGGAATGGACAGCCGAAAGGTATCAGAAAAAGCTGGATGATATTGCCCGGGTGCTGACTGACATCAACAAAGAAGATTTGCCGGAGATTATTGGACTGTGCGAAGTTGAAAACCAAACAGTGCTCGAAGATTTGGTAAACACAAAAGCAATGTTGCCGGGCGAATATCGCATTGTTCACCAGGACAGCCCTGATGCACGCGGAATTGATGTGGCCTTGCTTTACCGACCCGACGAGTTTAAAGTAATATCATTTGAAGCTCTGAAAGTAGATCCGGGCTTCAGAACACGCGATATTTTGCATGTTTTCGGAAAACTGGATGGTGAGAAAATCCATTTTCTCGTGAACCACTGGCCATCCCGGATTGGTGGATTGCAAAAGTCGGAACCCAACCGGATTGCTGCAGCACAGGTGTTGAGAAACAAAGTTGATCAGTTGATCGCTGAAGACCCAATGGCAAAAATCATTATCATGGGCGACATGAATGATGAGCCTGCCAATAACAGTTTGTTGCTCACGTTGGGGGCAAAAGCGCCGGGAAGCGAAACGGTGCTGACAAACCTGATGATTCCGTTGGATGAGCAAGATTTGGGTAGTTACAATTATCGTGGCAACTGGAACATGCTGGACAACCTCGTTGTTTCGGCGCCTTTGCTTAATGGTAACGGCTTTCAAACCACTGCGCCGGGAACAATCTTTCATGAAGAATGGATGGAGTATAAAAACAAGAAAGGTGAAATTTCCCCAAACAGGACCTATGGCGGGCCCAATTACTACGGTGGGGTTTCCGATCATTTTCCTGTATTTTTGGAATTGAACAGATAATATTGAAATGGAATTAAAAGTTGTTGCACCATACCAGCCGATGGGTGATCAGCCGGAAGCCATCAAACAACTGGCCGAGGGGATCGAAACCGGCGCCCGTTTTCAGACACTGCTGGGGGTAACCGGATCGGGGAAGACCTTTACCATGGCGAATGTCATTGAAAAGGTGCAGCGACCAACATTAATTCTCAGTCATAACAAAACACTGGCTGCCCAGTTGTACAGCGAGATGAAACAGTTCTTCCCGAATAACGCGGTGGAATACTTTGTTTCGTATTACGATTACTACCAGCCCGAAGCGTACATCCCGACCACCGACACCTATATTGAGAAAGATTTGTCAATCAATCAGGATATCGAAAAACTGAGGTTGAGTACAACATCGGCGCTGCTTTCCGGTCGGAGGGATGTCGTGGTGGTTTCGTCGGTGTCGTGTTTGTATGGCATTGGCAACCCGCAGGATTTTCACGAGAATGTAACAGAGGTGAAAACCGGGCAGGTGATTAACCGCAACCAGTTGCTGCACCGGTTGGTCGATGCGCTTTATTCCCGCAATGAGGTTGATTTTCAACGGGGCAATTTCAGGGTGAAGGGCGATACAGTCGATATTTTCCTGGCCTATGCTGATACGGCTGTCCGCATTATTTTTTGGGGCGATGAGATCGAGGAAATTTACAGCTTTGATCCGGTTGACGGTGGAATCATTGAAAAACTGGAGAATGCCATTATTTACCCGGCAAATATTTTCGTGACAACAAAAGAACGGATGCAATCTTCTATTCGCCAGATACAGGATGATCTTGTCAAACAGGTTGATTTTTTCCGTGAGATCGGGAAACCGCTGGAGGCAAAGCGTATTGAAGAACGGGTAGAGTATGATTTGGAGATGATGCGTGAATTGGGGTATTGTCCGGGTGTTGAAAACTATTCGCGTTATTTTGATGGGCGTGAGGCTGGTACCCGTCCGTTCTGCCTGCTCGATTATTTCCCAAAAGACTTTCTGACAATCCTGGACGAAAGCCATGTGACTATTCCGCAAATCAGGGCCATGTACGGTGGCGACCACTCCCGGAAAGTGAACCTGGTAGAATATGGTTTCCGCTTACCGGCAGCCATTGATAACCGCCCGCTGAAATTTGAGGAGTTCGAAAACCTGGTCAACCAAACTCTGTTTGTGAGCGCAACCCCGGCAGATTACGAGTTGGAAATGTCGGAAGGGGTCGTTGTTGAACAGGTCATTCGTCCAACCGGCTTGCTTGATCCGGTTATTGAAGTTCGTCCTTCAACCAACCAGATCGATGACCTGATGCACGAAGTTCACTTGCGTATTGAGAAAAATGAACGGGTACTGGTCACCACACTCACCAAGCGGATGGCCGAGGAATTGAGCAAATACCTGGCCGGCATGGGTATCAAAACCAGGTACATTCATTCCGATATTGATACGATGGAGCGTATCGAAATCATGGAAGACCTTAGGAAAGGGGTGTTCGATGTTTTGGTCGGGATCAACCTGTTGCGTGAAGGGCTGGATTTGCCGGAGGTGTCGCTGGTTGCTATTATTGATGCAGATAAAGAAGGCTTCCTTCGTTCTGAAAGATCGTTGACACAAACGGCAGGCCGTGCAGCACGCAACTTGAACGGGATGGTGATCATGTATGCCGACAAGATTACCGACTCGATGCAGAAAACAATCGACTCGACCAATTACCGGCGCGAAAAACAATTGCGGTTCAACGAAGAAAATGGCATTACACCCAAGGCAATAGTCAAACCCACCCGAGAAATTATCGGGTATGAATACCGCAGCAAAAAACAACAGGAATATTCGGGAGGGGCCGATCACCCCGATGTTGCTGCCGACCCGGTTGTACAGTATATGTCTGTTCCTGCCCTTGAAAAAGCAATTGCCAAAACCAAAAAAGAAATGGAAGCAGCAGCCAAAGAGCTTGACTTTATTGAGGCTGCCCGTTTGCGTGACGAGATGTACCGCTTGCAGGAAATTTTAAAACAGAAGAAATAATATCCGGGTTCGAAGCCTTCTTAATAGTTTCTTTACCTACAAATAAAAAATACAGGTGGGAGGATAACGAACTCATTTTCTGTCTACATTTGCGCCTTCAATTTTAAAATTATGAGCCAGGTTTTTTATCCAAAGTTGATAAGTGTATTAAAACAAGGGTATTCAAAAAAACAGTTAACAAAGGATCTGTTTGCCGGTGTTATTGTTGGTATTGTGGCGTTGCCGCTGGCAATTGCATTTGCCGTAGCATCGGGTGTTTCGCCTGAAAAAGGGTTGATTACAGCGATTGTTGCCGGATTGATTATTTCGCTGCTTGGGGGGAGCCGCGTGCAGATTGGCGGGCCTACCGGGGCATTCATTGTCATTGTGTATGGAATCATCCAGAGTTATGGTTTGGATGGCCTGATCATCTCCACAATTTTGGCGGGTATCATCCTTATCGCCTTTGGTCTGCTGAAACTTGGTTCGTTGCTGAAATTTATTCCGCACCCACTGGTTGTTGGTTTTACCAGCGGGATTGCACTGGTCATTTTCACAACCCAAATAAAAGATGCGCTTGGTTTGCAAATTGAAGGAATGCCTTCCGAGTTTATTGACAAGTGGGGCGCTTACTTTTCGCATCTGAACGAAACAAGCCTGGTTGCAGTTGCTATTACGGCAGCTACGATTTTGATTTCTGTTTATTTCAAAAAGATAACGACCAAAATACCTGGCTCGTTTGTCGCTATTATTTTGGTGACTTTAGTTGTGCAGTTGTTTAAATTGCCGGTGTCGACTATCGAAACTGTTTTTGGCGACATCCCTCAAAGCATTAGCCTGACTTTTCCGTCGGTTGATTTTCACCAGTTGCACACGTACATGGCGCCCGCGTTAACAATCGCGTTACTGGGCGGAATCGAAAGTTTGCTTTCAGCTGTTGTTTCCGATGGGATGATTGGCGCCAACCACCGCTCGAATACCGAGTTGGTGGCACAGGGAATTGCCAACATCGTCACCCCGTTTTTCGGAGGTATACCGGCAACAGGGGCAATTGCCCGTACTGCTACAAACGTGAAAAACGGCGGACGGACGCCAATAGCCGGAGTGGTTCATGCCATTACACTGCTGTTCATCATGTTGTTTTTCGGTCACTGGGCCAAACTGATCCCGATGTCGTGCCTGGCTGGTATCCTGATTGTGGTTTCTTATAACATGAGTGAGTGGCGCTCATTTGTTGGCATTCTGAAAGGATCTGCTTTCGATATACTGATCTTGCTGGTCACATTCTTTTTAACCGTACTGGTCGACCTGACCTTTGCCATTGAAATCGGCATTGTGCTTTCGGCTTTATTGTTTATGAAACGAATGGCCGATGCCGGTGCGCAACCAGGATTTGAAGTTGACTCGGATGTGCTTGAAAATTATTCAGAACTACCCAAGGGAATTGGTATTTTCGAGATCAGCGGCCCGTTCTTTTTTGCTTCTGCAAAGCAATACAGCTCTACGTTGAAATCGATTGGGATTAAGTCGAAAGTTTTGATCATCCGCATGCGGCACGTGCCTTTCATCGATTCAACTGGCATGCACAACCTGAAAGATGTGGTCAAAGAGATACAGCAGGCGGGAACCAAAGTCATTCTGTCGGGCGTTCAGCGCAATGTGATGAAAGAACTGAACAAGAGTCAATTCTTTAACCTTGTTGATAAATCGAATGTTTTCCCGGCTTTTGAAGCGGCCGTGAATCATGCCTCTCAAATCCTGGAAGAAAAGTAGTAGCTGAATTGAGTTTGGAGCTTAGTTTTCATAAACGGTCACGTTCGCAAATGTGCGTTTTAGCGCTTTTGTGAATTTGTATTTCGGATAACCAAAAATGACAATGATCCCGTTTGGCGATTTGAGCGGGATGTTCCATTTTTTCTTTAAATCTTTTGCGCCGTGTTTTATCATCGGGTCAACACTCCCGATCATGCAGGAACCAAGCCCGAGGCTTTCGGCGGCAAGCATGGCATAAGTTGCCGGTATCATCGGGTCGGCTGGATCGGAATAGGGCGATGCCAGAAAATACATGGCAAGCGGGGCATGGTAAAGCAAATAATCTTCACCGGTCGCTTTCTTTTCAACAAAGAAGTTTGCCAGTGGCTGGCCAAACCCTTTCATCATTTCATAAGCTTCTTTCCCGAACAAACGCCACAGCCAAACCCAGGTTTTTGAAAATACCCATTTGATTTTTTGAATGTGGTCAATTACGTCAAAGGCAAATTCAGAAACCTTCTCTGCGCCGTCAAAAACAAGGAGGTGTACATCGGAAGGAGGTATTCCAACCGGAGCAGTAACGGCGATGTCAATAATCTTTTGGATCAACTCGCGTTCGACAGGTTTCTTTTTGAAGTCGCGGATACTGCGCCGCCCGATCATCAGGTTGTTGAGTTGAGCGTAGGAGCTTTTATTGGTGTCCGGCGGCAGGTTGATTAGGTCGCTGGCCGAGATTTCACGCCCTTCAATAAAAATTGCATCGCTGGGACAAACAGCCATGCAATGCCCGCAACCAATGCAGCCAAATAGTGGTCTGTTGTTGATAACTGGCTTTTCGTCCTCCATCTTCAGCGAAAAATCTTTGCATATTTCTACACAAAGTCCGCAACCAATACATTTCTCATAATTGATGTGAATGGTGCCTTTTTCTTTTGTCCGGGAAGTAATAATTGCCATGGCCGTTTTTTTTTCTAAATTAGCAAACATTAATAGTTTAATCTGATACTGACCAACATAACCATGAAGTATTTGTCATTTGCCCTTTTCCTCTTTTTTATTGCTTTTGAAGTTGTTTCAGCACAGGAAAGATATGTTGATGAGATTACAGATTCCGTCGGAGTAGAGACGTTTACTTATGTCGAAAAAGATGGTCATCCGCTTGATCTGGATGTTTATTTGCCCGTATTCGATGCCGAGCTTGAACGGCCTGTTTTTGTATATGTGCATGGCGGCGGATTTTCTGGGGGAAAACGGAACGAACCCCAGATACAGGAGTTTTGCAAAAAAGTAGCCCGCCGGGGGTATGTCACAGTCTCGGTTTCCTACCGGTTAACACGACAAGGAACTAAAACCGGATTTGGATGTGATTGCCCGGCCAATGAAAAACTGGCCACATTTGATGCTGCTGTTGAGGATTTGCAGGATGCCACCTATTTTTTGATTGAACATCGGGAGCAGCTTGGAATTGATCCGCATAAGATTATTTTGGCGGGAAGCAGTGCCGGTGCCGAAGCGGTGTTGAATACAGCCTATGAACCACCTTATTGTTACGGATTGGATTCGGGGCCTGTGTCTTATGCCGGTGTGGTGGGCATGGCCGGTGCAATTCCCGATACTGCAAAAATATACGACGAATCAGCCATTCCTTCCATGTTTTTCCACGGGACCTGCGATAACCTGGTGCCTTACGGAACAGCTCCCCACCATTATTGCAACGAGGGGCAGGACGGGTATCTGATGCTCTGTGGTTCGCATTCAATTGCGGAAAAGCTCCGTAAGTTGGGCAAGCCTTATTGGTTACATACCACATGTGGCGGAGACCATGGACTGGCCGGGCTCCCCATGAGCAAATATTTTGATGAAATAATGCAGTTCTGTCACGATTTTGTTTTGAACGGAAGTAAAGATCAAATCCACACAATTGTTTCAGGAGAACACAATTGCGGTTATCCGCAATACAATTATTGCCAATCTCAAAATTGAAATAGAAAAGGATGAAGACTAAAATCATTTTGATGATGATACTGCTGGCCGTCAGTAGTTATAGCTTTTCGCTGGATATTAAAGTGATCACTTACAATATTCGGTACAATAACCCCGATGACGGAATAAATGCCTGGCCAAACCGGAAAAATGATGTGGTTGAACTGCTTCACTTT
>JBNKTK010000121.1:0-11324 GCA_050298035.1 Mangrovibacterium sp.
AAGCCAAGGATGTTCAGCTGAGTGAAGTTGTTGAAGTATTAAAGGAACGGCATAAACAATAAACACTTCGATTTTTTCATTTCCATTATCAAAAATAATTTATAAATTTGCAGCCTGATTCTTAGTCATGGTACAACCGAAACTTCCAAATACTACGCGTAGCGTATTCTCAGCAGTTGGTGCTCTTATCGAAGAAACTGGTGCTATTGACATGGCAATTGGTAAAACCGATTTCCCGTGTCCTGATGAACTGCTCGATCTGGCTGCCTTTTACGTGAGGTCGGGGTATAATAATTATGCTCCACTTGAAGGTATTTTTAAACTGCGGAAGGAAATTTCGGTACGGGTAAAAGAACACTACGGACACGAGTACAATCCAAAAACTGAGATTACGATTACTGCCGGGACAATTCAGGCAATCCATACAGCTATAAGCACGGTGGTGAAAGATGAGGATGAGGTTATTGTTTTTGAGCCGGCTTTTGAATCGTTTGTACCCTCAATTGTTTTGAATGGGGGCAAACCGGTTTATGTGCAGCTAAAGTCTCCGGGATTCAAAATTGACTGGGAAGAACTTCGTAAGATGATCACCACAAAAACCAAGATGATCATCATCAATTCGCCTCACAACCCAACCGGGAGTGTGCTGTCGGAAAATGATATGCTGCAATTGCAACGTCTTACCAACGGTACAAATATTACCATCCTGAGTGATGAAATATTTGAATCGATTTTGTTTGATAATCAAATCCATCAGAGTGTGGCCCGGTTTGAGAAGCTGATAGACCGGAGTTTTATTATTTCATCATTTGGCCCTCTGTATAATGTAAACGGGTGGGGGATTTCGTATTGTCTGGCCCCGGAGAAGCTGATGGCTGAATTTCGGAAGATGCAACAGTTTCAGCTCTACAATGTGAATACGCCACTGCAATATGCTTTAGGTGATTTTCTTCCCAAATATCATTCGTTTAGCGATGTTTCGGAGCTTTACCAGGGGAAACGCAATTATTTTAACCGGTTGCTCGAAAACAGCCTGTACACCATTCTGCCTGCGCAAGGTGGTTATTTCCAGTTATTGGATTATTCAAAAATTTCGGATGAGCCGGATACAGCTTTTGCTGAACGATTGGCCCGGGATTTTGGTGTGGCAACTTTACCGATTTCGGCATTCTATCACGAGAAAATAAAGTCGCGTTACATCCGGATTTGTTTTGCCAAGGATAATAAGAAACTTGAAGAGGCAGCCGAGCGGTTGTTGAAAGTTCCCACAATGATTACCGACGATATATAGTTGCTGGTTTGAAATTCAGGTTATTAATCCTTTGATTTATTTACTACAATGTTATAGTCAGAGTAGTTGCATTCATGGGGTGCTGGAATAACTGTGTGAACTTGCTTCTCGGAACGATGAAGTACAAAATCATAACAAAAAGTTACAATCTCATCGAAATAATCAGACATTGGTCTCCATGAGATATCGTGATCTTCCCCACAGACGATATATAACCAAAACGGCTTATTTAATTCCCTTAATTTTTCAGTGATACTTTGGGTGCCATATAATACCAGATATCCATCCGTCCCTTCCGGGCAATAATGATGTGGCGCAGTACCATAAGGAACGATATTATCGCAAGTGCCATGAAAAAACATCGAAGGAATTGCCAGATCATTTGTAATTCCGGAAGTATCAGCGATAGCCCCGGCAAGTGAAATTACCCCGGCATAACGGGGCGAAAGTGAATCGACGTTATATAAATAAGGATTGTACACAGCGCTTAATACAGTCTCAGCGCCAGCACTACTCCCACAAAGAATTACAACATTGGGGTCGATCCCAAAATCAGCATTCTTTTCTGCGAGGAAACGCACGGCATCCTGAAGGTCTTCGACAGCTGCCCCGATAGCTAATAGCTTATCTTTCACCGGACAATCGCATCCAAAGAGAGTTTGAGTATCTTGCCGTAATAATCGATAAGATATGGAAACAGCAACATACCCCCGCCTGGCAATTTTATTACAAAAAGCAACTGCTCCCTCATCATTGCGAATTCCCGTATAAAAACCGCCTCCATGTACATACAGGAATACCGGACGACCTTTCTCATCATCAAAAGCCGGTGTATAAATATCCAAATCCAGGTTTTGCCCTTTTTTCTGAGCATAGGTATAAGTCGCTACAGTAACCGTGTCTGTAATTTTCGAGAGATAAGGTTCCTGCGCTTGCAAGGAACTTGCGAAAAAGAAAGCTATTATAATTCCAATCAGACTTCTCATTTTAGTTTAGCTGTTTAATTTCTTCCAATAAAACCTCGGTTGCAGGCGACACCATTCGGTTATGATTGAACGACTCTAATTCATAAATCTTTGTTTGGTTGTGCCCGACTAGTTTCATCATACGCCAGAGGTAAGCGTTTTCTTCATAACGCCCAAGAAGTTCAAGATCTCTGTCTCCTGTAATCAATATTAACGGCGGTGCATCTTTTCGCACATGATAAAGCGGTGCATATTCATCAACAACCGGTTGTTCTTCCGGTATTCCGCGTTCCTTTCTTATTGTCATGTGAGTAATTGTATGGCCACTAAACGGAATCAACATGGCGATGTTATTTGCATCGATTCCATATTTCGCCAACCATCTTTTGTCGAGGCCAACCATACTCGCAAGATATCCACCGGCAGAATGACCCGACACCACTATCTTTGCGGAGTCTCCACCATATTTATTGATATTTTTGAAAGCCCAGGCTACAGCTGCGGCCGCATCATCAATATAAGCCGGGCAATGTACTTTCGGGCTAAAACGATAGGTTGTAGCAACTACTGCAATTCCTTTCTCCTTCAGGTTTTCAGGGATATACTTCTCACCTTGAGTTAATGCTCCTCCATGAAACCAAACGACCGTAGTAAATCCATTTTTACCGACAGGATAATATATATCCAGACGACAATGACCCAAGATGCAGGTATCTTGAGTATCAGATACACCATTGCGATATAGAATGTCCCTCTCAACTTTATAGGCTATATGCGAAGAGGTATTTTGAGTATTTCCCACGATGGAGATACTCAATAAAATGATTAGTAAGACAATTTTCAAGAGTTTGTTTTTTTTAATGTTTCACTTAATCTACTAGCAGGAATTCGGCATGTAGATTCAACAGTATTTCACTCACGCGCTTTCAGAACCTTTTGTTCATATTGGTTATAAAATCACGGATTGTATTGAGTGTGCTGGGCTGTTAATTTCTGCGGCTTGTCCATCAATCCACAATTGATAATCGACATTCTTCTCGCTTAAGTTTAAAACAACAACTACGACACTCCCATCCGGATTTTTGAACGCAGTGGCCTGTAAAGCATCTTTATTTGTAGAACAACTAATCCTCTTTGCTCCCGTTCGAATGAACTTCGAAAAATGACCAATGTAATAGTAACTATTCGTATAAATCAATTCGCCTTTTGACAAGTCGGCATGCACCGGCGCAAAACAGTAGTTTCCAACATGGTTAGGGCCGCCATGCTCATCGAGCAAAATGTTCCAATCGGTCCATGCAACCGTGCCGTTATTAAAATCATTCACCATTGACGTGCCGTAACGTTCACCTAAATACCATGCACTAAGGCTATCATATTCAAATCGTTCAACACAACCTTCTGTAAAAACCAGATTAGTTTCAGGAAATGATTCACTGACCCGTTTTAGGTTCTCGAATTGCATTTTGTTCTTCCCCATTCCTTCATACCAGTGAAATCCGACTCCCCAAACATATTGGGCAGCTTCCGGATCGTTAAGAATGGTTGATGCCCGTTGGTAAATCAGGTCCCGGTTATGATCCCAAACAATCAGCTTTTTATTTCCCATCCCGTTTCTTTTCAGGGTGGGGCCAAGATAGTTTTTGACAAAATCTTGTTCGTCGGTAGCGGTATAAATACACGACTCCCATCGTTGAACAGCCATTGGTTCATTTTGCACAGAAAGCCCCCAAACCGGAATCCCTTCGTTCTCATAGGCGTCAATAAATCTCACGTAATGGTTTGCCCATGCTTGCTTGTACTTGTCCTGCAATTTCCCTCCATGCAACCGGTCATTATTATCTTTCATCCAAGCCGGAGGACTCCAGGGGCTTACAAACATCTTCAGGTCTCCACCAGCAGCCTCAATAGCTTGTTTAATGAAAGGTATCCGGTATTTTTTGTCATGGTCAATACTAAAGGTGGCTAATACACTATCATTTTCCTCCACATAATCGTAGCTGTCACTCGAAAAATCGCAACTGGCAATATTTGTTCTTGAAAATGAATAACCTATCCCTTCTTTTTTGTCAAAATACGCCTTCATTAATTCACTTTGCTTGCTTACAGGCAGTTTGGCATATACCTCTGCAGAAGCATCGGTAAATGCTGCCCCGATACCAACAAACGTTTGAAACGTATGATTTGGGTCGATAAATACACATGGTTCTTGCTCCTTCGGCTGGCCAAATGTTTCTAACTCCAGATCCGCTAATTTGGAAAGCCGATCTCTTGTCTGTTTTGCAGTTTGATAGATTCTTACCTTTCTGTCTTGCTTTTCAGTTTTTTCATCTTCGTTATTAGTTTTACTGGCAAAAACATTACCTGCACCGAAAAGCAAAACTATGACCAATAAGAAAAAACATTTTAATAGCCTATAATACATAACTGTTTTCAGGTTTTCTTTTAGTTTGATTATTATACTTATTTTTCCAACTCTCGCGCAACAACTTTATAAGCCACCAGTAATAAGCTCACTAATAGCCACAATTGCAGCTGCTTTTCTTTCAGAATACCAGCCGCAACTGTGGCGACAAATCTACATCCCCCTGCTTACTGAAGTGATGGGCGTATAGCTTATGCTGATATTGTCAAAACTGATCATATCATTTTCAGACATGGCTTGTTTTTCGCCAACCAGTTCAATTTTATCAATTGCAGACCAGTCAAAAAGTCCTTGAGGAGAGTACCAGGCACCGTCCCATGACCCCTGCTCTTTGAAATCACTTAGGGGAATGCGCAACCTGTGCCATTCTCCATCCCATGGAATTAGCGTATTATCTACAGTTATCAGGTTCCTCCAGGGATGATCGTTTTCGCCTGTTTTGGTATCTACAAATCTAATATTCAAGGCATAACCAGTATCGGTACCTACAGCGCCACGTATAAACATATCAAGGACATACCCGCTATCTACTTTTTCTGAAAGGTCAATATCGGGATCAAAATTCATCGTTATGGCCTCGTATCGAGCAGCATTAGACCATGTAATGCAATAGTTACCGGCATATGGCTGATCAGTGCCAGAATAACTTAAATCACCATCAGCTTGTGTATCATTTGTAATGCCTTCTTCAAAAGTATCAGAATAGATTTCATTGGCATACAAATAGTCAAGTGTAGTAACTGTTACTTCATTACTTGAGCCGGAAAGGTTGCCTTCGGCATCAACCGCTTTAATTGAATAAACATAGGTCGTTGAAAGTGTTCCCCCTGTAACAGTAAAAGATGTAGAGCTGGTTGTGTCAATGGTGCTTCCATTTTGATATATAATATAACCATCCACTCCAACATTGTCTGTAGAGGCATCCCAATTAAGAATACAACCCGAAGTTGAAATGTTTGAAGCTTCCAAATTCTGAGGGATAGATGGAGCTTCTGTATCTATGTTGTCATCATCGTTACTACATGAGGCGAAAATGAACCCGGTAGTAATGGCTACTACCATTAAAAAAAGACGTGTTTTCATAATAAATAAAATTTAAATAGTGAATGAAATAGTTAAATTGATTTAACCTGAAGCGGTATCGAAACATTCACAATAAAATTTCTTCCCGCCTCAGAAATAGTAATCAGCCTGTAATAGCTGGTATGATTGAAATATCTGGTGGTAAACAGATTTTGCTCCTGCAATTCCACGTTGATGCGCTTTATACTGTAGCCCATACTGAGATTGACTACCCGGTAACCGTCCGTTGAGTCTTCGGAGGGTACAATGTTGTTTTACGGCGCAGTAAGCCTGTAATCCACCGAATGGGAATTTCTATGAATATCCTTTGCTTTTAGTATTTTACATTCAAAATATGCGATGCCGGGGGCGAAAACGGCAGGATAAATCCTTTCTTTTCACCTGAAAGTCGGGGCGAATACCCATACACGCCAAGAACTCCTGCCTGTCATGACTTTGTTAACAAAAGAGGAGGCTGGTGATAGTTATTCCACTGCTTTACTTGTCCAAAGCTTGAAATCGTCCCAAAACAGTTGGAGGGTCATTCCCTGACTATTCACCCAATTAATCAGATTAGCAGAGGTATACAATTTCATTGGATTAAACTCGGTAACACCGTCAGGAGCTGGATCATATGAATTATGGGTTATTCTGGTTAAATTGAATATATCTTTTTCATCTTCATCATCAGGTTTTACCTTCAAAATGAATTTCCCGTCACTATTGCCTCCTTCTTTGTAGTAATACTCAAGAGTAAACCACTTACCGATTGGAACTGATGCCTCGGTGTTGGTTTTTGACCAAAGTGTCGTGTATGTTTGGCTTCCATCATTGTGCAACTCGCAATCCTGGGCTTCGATTTTAAAATATAGGTCACTTTCCGTCGAAACAGGCTTACTTAAAGTAAGCGTAATTCTGAAGCCGTAAGGAACATTTTGATCCCAGGTGATATTGTTCCAGAACTCCGCAATTGTTAGCCAATCTATTACATTTGGATATTTACGCACTACGTTAAAATCAGAAGCCAGGTAAAGTCGCACCGACTGATGAATTTCCTTCATGCCGGCATTACCATAAAGATTGGCTTGTATACGACCTTTTGTCCCATTAACATTCGGCTCGTTCAACCAAAATTGCAAGACATGATTCGACGAATTTTCAGGATCGGAAACAATCCTGGCATAACGCTGACTATCGTCTCCCCCCTGAAATTGTATATTGAAAAAACCAATATCAGGATTATTGTCCAAGTCGTTTACCCAGTTATTGTGGTCGGAGAACGTGCCATCAGCCCCGGTAATGTCAGCATAATCAGAGCTGGACTCAACGACTTCGGTAGTAGGTTCAAAACCTGATTGGAAAAGTAAATCGAGATTATCCGGTATGGTATAAGTTTTTGGCTCTGTTGGAGTAACAGGATCGTTTTCGGAACCGCATCCCGTGGTAACTCCGCAATAAGATATCACTAATAAAATACTCAGTATTGAAACACCCATTTTTTGTAAAAGTCTTTTTCGCTGAAAGCGGAGATCAGTATTTGTATTCATAATTTTTGACTGTTTTTTAGTTAGTAAGATTATGTTTCCTAATGGTTGGTTTTGACCTGCTTCAGTAGTTGTTTTAGACGAATCAAAGCCTCTACGTAATAATAGTCGGCATAATTCAATGGAACATCCACCTCCGAGTGATATGGTAGGAAACCGACACTGTGTTTCAATATGAAATCTCCGTCTCCCCCCAAGTTTGCGGTGTATTTTTCGGATGCAAGTGTCCGGATTTGTTTCTCGGCAACACTTAGATACAAACGGGATTGTTCCGGATCGACATAGCTGCTTAACTCGATTAGGGCCGAAGCCATAACTGCGGCGGCAGAAGCATCACGAGGTACCTCCGGTATATCTGGCGCATTAAAATCCCAGTAGGGGATGAAATCCGTAGGCATGTTAGGATGATTGATCAGGTAGGAAGCTATTTGTTTGGCTTGTTCAAGATATCTGTTGTCTTTGGTCTCACGATACATCATGGTATATCCGTATAATCCCCAAGCTTGCCCTCTTGCCCAGGAAGAATCATCAGAATACCCCTGAAAGGTCTGCTTAATTTCAGGTTCGCCACTGATGGTGTCGTAAGACACAACATGATAACAACTGTAATCCGGACGATAATGATTTTCCATCGTTTTGTCAGCATGGGAGACAGCGATACTTTCAAACAGGTCATCTCCAGATTCTTTCGAAGCCCTAAGCAATAATTCCAGATTCATCATATTGTCTATGATTACCGGGTACTGCCATTGGTCTTTATTAAAGTCCCAGGAACGAATCAGCCCAAGCTTTGGATTGAAACGGGTAGAAAGTGATTTGGCCCCGGTTAAAAGCACATTCCGATATGCCGTATCTCCGGTTAATCGCCATCCGTTACCAAAACTGCAGTTCAAGATAAAACCGACATCGTGGTTACTGGTCGTATATTGTTCTTCTTTCAAGCGGAGTGTATACTGGCGTGCAAAGGTCAACAATCTCTGATTTCTACTGTCTTCGTACAGATACCATAGCACCCCTGGGAAAAATCCGGATGTCCAGTCGCCTGGCCCTACGGTAACCACTTCCCCATTTTCAAATGTTCGCGGCAATATACTGTCCTGATTTGCATACTTTTTAGCCATCAGAAGGGATTGCTCCTGCGCAAACTGCAAAGCCTCATCAACAACTCTTCCCAATGGTTTCTCTTGGGTATTCTTCTTACAGGAAGCCAACAGCAACGCCAACCCAATTATCCAAACTATTTTTTTCATTTTTAACTCTTTGATTATTCGCGGAAACAAAAAATTTCCGATCTGACATTTCCTCTGCTAATTGGCAGTTAATGAGATTTGTTGAGTCCCAGCCACTACCTTATACTTTGTTCCATTGATTATTAGAGTATAAGGATTGCTACTTGTCACCTCAACATAATCGTCATAACCAATGATGTCCGTGCAAATATCCCCGAACTGCAAATTCTTTATTCCATGAACTCCTGAGCGATATTTACGCCATTCGATAGTTCTGGTCTGTGCATTAATATGATGAAAGCCTAATACATTTTCAATAAACATAGAAATAGGTGCCAGTGCAGACCAACCACAGAAATCGGGTCTAACAACTTCCAGGGAATCTGTCCACACTCTCTGAGCGGGTTCTGGTTTTGAAGGATTATAGCATTCCCAGATGGTCGCTGGCTTATAGCTTTTGTATGTTTGCAGCATTTGGTCGAGCAGGTTGTAAGCGTTTTGGTCGGCTACCTTGTAATATCCGTATTTTTCAAGCGCTTTTGTAGCCATGTAGGCTGTTGCTACCCAAACACTACCCCTCCAGTAGTCTCCGTATTCAGCATTAAAATCTCGTTCACTTCGGGATACCGATGGCCAAGGATGCTTTCCTCCAAATTCGGTGGAATCTTTAGCATATTCCATTAACCTTTCGGCTTGTTCCTTGTTGGGGATTTCTGCCAGCATGGCCCAATAGCTGGCCGGGGTTCTTACTTTAACAAATGAAGTATCGCTTTCCCTGATATCGTAATAGAAACCGTCTTCCTCATCCCAATAATATGCATTCAATAAAGTCTTCTTTTGCTCGTACTCTCGGTCAAACTTTTGGGCAATTTGCTTTTCGCCCACAACATTCGCCAACCTTGAAATATACAAGGCCGACAAAGCTTGTTGGGACAACGCATCAACCCAAAGCATGTCATTGGATTGTCCTCGTCCCCGAGGTGTATTATCCATACCACTTTGAACTCCTCCCCACCGATAACCAAGTTCGGTTTTATGAACCGCTATTGGTGCGTGGGAAAATGGAAAACTCGTTGTAACTTTCAATGTATCGAAGAAAAGATAATGCCGTTGTAAAAAATGATTGTCTTTGAGAAGCGTCTCAATATGTTGCTTGTCACCGGTCATATCATAATATTCTGACTCAATCCACGCAAAGAAGGGAGGATTGTCCGGATGCTGAATCCTTAGAGGACTTGCTTTTTTATTCAGTAATACTTCATAGAAGTTATTTAAACTTTCAATTCCGGGAAACAACTTCGGGGCATATTTACTGAATAAGGACATAAACTCCGTGTCCCAAATCCATATCGTATCGTCCCAAAAAGCTTCATCGAGGTATGGTGACTGAATCAAGCCTTTTCCATCTTTTACATGGTCGTATGCAATCTCCCAGGCCTTCCAGTATAAATCAAGCATTTCAGGATTCTCTTCATAGATGGGCTGAGGGATTAATGACCTATTAAATGGCTGTTTTTGAGCATAAAGGTTCAATGCAAGAACAACAGCAATGATTGTTATTGTTAATCTCATAAATTTATTATTCTCTGCACGTAGAGTTACTGTGCATAGTAAAGAAACATAAAGCGAAGTAGTAGGCTCTCCGACAAATGACGGAGAGCCTTAATGACAGGTACCTACTATTTTAATAGCCTGGATTCTGCGGCAACAAATTCGGATTTCGGTCTAACTCATCCTGAGGTAAAGCCAACAAGTAATCGCGGGAAGCATTGAAGTTTCCGTGAGGTTCCAACGAGTTCGATCCTTTGAAAACTTCATTTCCAAGGTCACGGCGTTTGATATCCCACCAGCGTTTGAATTCGAAGGAGAGTTCCAATCTTCTTTCTTCCAAAACCAAAGTTCGGAATTCATCCTTAGATAAACCGGTTGGCACATCTTGCGGAAAATCATTCATAACGCCTGCCGCATTGCGGGCGCGTTCTCTCACTTGGTCTACATACCCTGCCAATTCAGCATAAGGTTTGCCTATTTCATTCCCAGCTTCAGCAGCGATCAACAATACCTCGGCATAACGATAAACAGCATAGTTAAAGTCAGACCAGCGTTTACTTGCAGTAGCATTTCCCATGAAGCGGGTATATTTTGCAATGTGCGGACGTTTCTCATATGGAAAATCGGTATAAGGAATCATTACACCATTACTTTTAGCCTCGGTAGTAAATGCGACACTTTTCCTGTAGTCGCGGTCGTCCCAACTATTGTAAACAGCCATCGAAGGGACAGCAACTCCCCATCCTTCTACATCAACTCCCCGAACTCCGGTTAAGGTGCCAATGATATCATCACCCTCGTTATACGCTCCATCGCTACCACTTCCGTTTTGTTGTCCCAAAAAGTCAATGACGAAAATGGGTTCATTTTGTCCATCTTGTTTGTCGGCGTCGAATAATGCCTGGTAATCAGCTTCTAGATTGTATTCAAGTTCTGCAGCATTGTCAATTACCCACTTTGCATTCTCGTATGCTTTTTCATAATTACCTAAGGTGAGATAAACATCGGCAAGCATGGTTGCAGCTGAGCCGGCAGAAGCTCTCGAACGTGCATTTTGTGTCATTGGTAAATGTTCCTTGCCAAACTCTAAATCGTCGATAATATTCTCGTAAACTTTTGCTGCCGAGGTTTTAGACATGTCGGCAACCGCTTCGGGGTCGCTTACTGTTTCACTCAGGTAAGGTATATCGCCAAACTGGCGAACCAGGTTAAAATAGACTAACGACCGGGCAAACATCCCCTCAGCTTTTAGCGCAT
>JBNKTK010000122.1:0-11314 GCA_050298035.1 Mangrovibacterium sp.
GCACACGATTTTGCCTCGTTGCAGATCATCCCCAAAACTTCCGAGCGTTTTTTGATCAGATACCCATTGCGCTCCAGGAAAACCCGCTCGCCCATATCAACAGGGACAGCCGGGGTCAACACAACCAGTGTTTCTTCCTTTTTTAAATGACCGGCTAAGGTTTCCGGTTGATCGGTGTAATGCACATCAATTCCCTCGGCAACCAATTCCTTTGTCAGGGCAGTTTCCGTGCGGTCGTATCCCGACACCTGCATCCCGGCATGCTTGAAGTAACGTGCCAGTGCGCTCATCCCAATTCCCCCGATCCCGAGGAAATACACCATCCTGATGTCGTTCAACCCTGTCATTCTATTTTAGTTCGTTTAAAATCACGTTTACAATATCGCTTGTTGCGTTTGGCTTTGCCAGTTTCAGGCTGTTGGCAGCCAACTGCTCCAGTCGCGCCCGGTCATTCACCAACTTGAATGATTCAAGAAACAAGCGTTCTTTCGCTTCGGCATCTTTCACCAAAACGGCGGCATCGTTCTCCACCAAAGCCATCGCGTTTTTGGTTTGATGATCTTCGGCTACATTGGGAGATGGCACCAGCACCGAAGGTTTGCCAAGCAAGCACAACTCCGAAATCGTTCCGGCCCCTGCCCGCGAGATCACCAAGTCGGCCACTTTATAGGCAAAATCCATATTCGAAAGGAACTCCATCGGCTTCAGGTTTTCCGGCTGAACACCTTTCAAACGTTCCAGCATTTCGTTGTAATAGATTTTCCCTGTTTGCCACACCACCTGTACGCCGCTTTTGGCAATCAAATCCAGGTTGGCCATCACAGCTTCATTCAAGGTGCGGGCACCAAGGCTTCCGCCCACAATCAGCACGACCGGCTTATCAGCCTCCAGGCCAAACGCTTTCAATGCTTCACTTTTATCAACCGGCAGCAGCAAATTTTGTCGAACGGGATTTCCGGTCACGACAATCTTTCCAGCCGGGAAATAGCGTTCCATATTCGGGTAAGCCACACAAATCCGCCGTACTTTTGCCGACAACAATTTGTTGGTGACCCCGGCATAGGAGTTCTGCTCCTGCAGAATGGCCGGTACACCTTTTCGGACAGCAGCTTTCAATACAGGCCCGCTGGCAAATCCGCCAACCCCAATGGCCACATCCGGCTGAAAATCCTTAATCACTTTCCGTGCTTTCTGCATACTTTGGTAAAGCATCCACAAAAAGCGGAACATCTTCAGCGAAGCTTTGCGCGGCAAGCCCATTACCGGCAAGCCGACAATCGGGTACCCGGCAGCAGGCACGCGCTCCATTTCCATTTTCCCCAATGCGCCGACAAAAAGAATATCGACATCGGGCATTTGCGCCTTTAGCTCATTGGCAATGGATAGGGCCGGAAAAATGTGGCCTCCTGTACCGCCTCCGCTGATGATGACTTTCAATTTCTTCATATTATAATTCCTGATCTTCATCCGGCAAATTGACCATCACCGGTTGTTCAGTCTCAACTACTTTATTCTTTTGATTGTGATAACTCACCGACAAAATTGCTCCAAACGACACAGCCGTAAACAACATGGAGGTTCCCCCCATGCTGATCCAGGGCAGTGGCTGACCGGTAACCGGGGCAACCCCGCTTGATACCGACATATTGATGATTGCCTGGAAAACTGTCAGCAAGACCAGACCAGCCGTTAAAAATGCCGGGTAAGTCCGGTTGGATCGCCTGACAATCACGACGCCCCGGTACAAAAACACCAGGTACAGAAAGGCGACAGCAAAGCCCCCAACCAATCCGTATTCTTCAATAATAATGGCATAGATGAAGTCGTTGTAGGCTGCTTCCATATAGTTGCTCACCTCACTGCCACCAGGCCCTTTGCCAATAATACCGCCTTCGTAAATGGCCAGCTTAGCGTAATCGGCCTGCGTTGTTCCTTCGGCCTCATCATCGTCACCATAAACAAAATCGTCAATCCGCTCTTTAAATGTATGTACCCGACCTGCCCACTTGGGAAGATAATCGGCCGTGAAATAAATGGACGACAACAGCAAAATCCCGGCAAGCACCGTCAGCAATAAAAATTTCATAGGTATGCGGGCGATAAACATCAGCACCATGATGCTACCAAAAATTAATGCTGAAGTTGAAATATCGCCGTAAAAAATTATTCCGCAGACCACCATGCTGGAGCCCATCACCCAAAGAAATGCTTTTCGCAGGTCTTCTTTTGTTTTCTGCCGCTTGGCCAACACCTTTGCCACAAACATGACCAGCGAGATTTTTGCCAGCTCGGCCGGCTGAAAACTCAGGAACCCCAGGTCGAGCGAGCGCGGGGTTGGTTTTGCCGGGCTTAGCTTAAACTGAACGATTGCCGCCAGCAATGCCCCGATTGTGACCATCAACATCAAGGGAGCGATCCAGGAGTAGAATTTCACCGGGATGACATTCACCAGGAAAATCATAACACCAAAACCCAACAAAATGAAAACCGACTGGCGCACCAGGTAATAAGCAGTCTGTCCTCCTGCCTCGCGGTATGCCAAACGACCGGTTGCACTGTAAACAATCAACAGCGATATGAGTGACAAAAACACCAACACCACCCATAAAACCCGGTCTCCCTTAAATATGTTTTTCAGCGACAAATTCATTCTTAAATCGGTTTCCAATTACCAGAATTATTATAATTCGCGAACAGCCATTTTAAATTGACGGCCGCGGTCTTCGTAATTTTCAAACAAATCGAAACTGGCACAGGCAGGCGACAACAGCACCACTTCGCCATCTTTTGCCAGGTAGTAGGCCGAGCGAACGGCATCCTTGATATCCTGCGTTTCGATGATATCGGGAACTACGCCGGTAAATGCCTCAACAATTTTCCGGTTGTCAACGCCCAGGCAGATGATTGCCTTCACCTTCTCGCGCACCAGGTCTTTCAGGTCGTTGTAATCATTTCCTTTGTCCACGCCACCGGCAATCCAGACAACCGGACGGTTGATACTTTCCAGCGCGTACCAGGTTGAATTGACGTTGGTCGCTTTTGAGTCGTTGATAAACTCAATCCCGTGTACTTTCAGGAAACGTTCGAGGCGATGTTCCACACCTTTAAAATCGGAAAGGCTTTCCCTGATTTTTTCGTTCCTGATTTTTAACACCATTCCGGCAAGCCCTGCTGCCATTGAATTGTAGGTGTTGTGTCTTCCCTGAAGTGCAATATCGAAAATGGACATATTGAATGTGTTTTGTTTCCAATTAATGATGATGTTATCCCCTTCTACCCCAGCGCCGTTTTCGGGTGCTTTTGTCCAGCCAAAAGGCAAGCAGGTGGCCGGTATGTTTCGTTTTTTTATTTCTTCCTGAATGATTGGGTCGTCAGCCCCATAAATGAAAAAGTCGTCAGCCGTCTGGTTTTGAATTACCCGGAATTTCGAATCGACATAGTCCTGCATGTTATAATTATAGCGGTCCAGGTGATCCGGCGTAATATTCAGCAGCATGGCAATGTCGGCCCTAAACCCGTACATGTCGTCCAACTGAAAACTGCTCAACTCAATGACATAGTAATCAAAGTCTTTTTCGGCCACTTGCCAGGCAAAGCTGTTGCCCACGTTCCCTGCCAACCCGACTTTAAAACCGGCTGTTTGCAGCAAGTGATAAGTTAGCATGGTGGTAGTGGTTTTGCCGTTGCTACCGGTAATGCAGATGGTTTTCGCTTTATTGTACCGTCCGGCAAACTCAATCTCCGAGATCAGCGGGACCTGCTTTTCCCTCAGCTTCATGACAAGCGGAGCTTTTTCAGGAATCCCCGGGCTCTTGATAACCAGGTCGGCTTTCAGGATGTCATCTTCAGAATGTTTTCCTTCTTCAAATGCAATCCCGTATTTCAACAACACCTCCCGGTATTTGTCTTTCACCTTTCCGGCATCCGAAACAAAAACCTCGAAGCCTTGCTTTTGCGCCAGGATGGCCGAACCAACCCCGCTTTCACCAGCACCTAATATGACAACCTTTTCTGCCACGTTTACCGCATTTTAAGAGTTGCAAGAGTAAATACTGCCAACACAATTCCGACAATCCAGAAGCGGGTCACAATCTTTGGCTCCGGAATGCCTCTTTTTTGATAATGGTGGTGAATGGGGCTCATCAGGAAGATCCGCTGCCCTTCACCATATTTCTTTTTTGTGTATTTGAAATAGCTCACCTGCATTACAACCGAAAGATTCTCGATGACGAAAATGCCACACAGGATCGGAATCAGAATTTCTTTTCGGATGATGACGGCAAAAACAGCAAGTATCCCGCCAAGCGCCAAACTTCCGGTATCGCCCATGAACACCTGTGCCGGATAAGAGTTCCACCACAGAAAGCCAACGGTGGCCCCGATGAATGCCGCAATGAAAACACTCAGCTCACCAATATTCGGGATGTACATGATGTTCAGGTAATCGGCATAAATGATGTTACCGCTCACGTACGCCAAAAGCCCAAGCGTAGCTCCGCTGATGGCCGAGGTGCCGGTTGCCAGTCCGTCAATTCCGTCGGTCAGGTTGGCTGCATTCGACACGGCCGTGATAATAATGATGATCGCCAGGGCATAAACCAACCAGCGCAGGTAAGCAGCGCTGTCACCAATAAAATTGATGACCCAGGCATAATCGAATTCATGGTTCTTGATGAACGGCAGGGTTGTTTTGGTCGATTTCACTTCCTTGGTAACAAAGCGTACTTCCTGTTGCCCTGTCTCCTGATCAACCACTATTTCCTTCACATAATCGCCCTTCGCATTGCGTACTTTCTCACGCACCACCACGTCATCTGACAAATACAGTGTGGAAGCGACAATAATCCCGAGGCTAACCTGTCCAAGAATTTTAAACTTTCCGGCCAACCCTTCTTTATCTTTCAAAAAGACCTTAATGTAATCGTCGATAAAACCGATGATCCCCAGCCAAAATGTGGTGATCAGCATGAGGATGATGTAAATATTGTCGAGCCGGGCAAAAAGCAAGGTTGGAATGATGATAGAGGTGAGGATGATGATCCCGCCCATTGTTGGCGTACCTTTTTTCTGCATCTGCCCTTCCAGCCCCAAATCGCGGATTTCTTCACCAATCTGCTTGCGTTGCAGCATCCGGATCAGCTTCTTGCCAAAACCCATCGTTATGAATAAGGATGTAATGATTGCTGCTGACGACCGGAACGAAATGTACTGTAACATGCCGATACCCGGGATGTCAAAACCTTTCAACCATTCATACAATAAACTAAACATCTTCTTCTCGTTTTATGAATTAAATATTTCGCTGATTACTTCCTTGTCATCAAAGTGATATTTCACCCCGTTGATTTCCTGGTAATCTTCATGTCCTTTTCCGGCAACCAAAATGATGTCGCCTGTTTTTGCCAGCATACATGCCGTGCGGATTGCTTCCTTCCGGTTCACAATCGACAGCACCTTGTTTCGCTGATGAGCTTCAATCCCCGCTTCCATGTCGGCAATAATCTGCTCGGGCACTTCGGTGCGCGGATTATCCGAAGTAAGGATCACTTTATCACTTTGCAACACCGCTTCTTTTGCCATCACCGGACGCTTGGTTTTATCACGGTCGCCACCGGCCCCAACAACGGTAATCACCTGCTCATTCCCGGAGCGTATCTCGGTAATCCCGTTTAGGACATTCTTAAGGGCATCAGGCGTATGGGCATAGTCAACAATTGCATATTTCCCGTCCGGTGAGCGCAGTATTTCAAAGCGGCCGGCAACCGGGCGCAGCTCACTTATTGCAGGTAGCACATCTTCTGCCTTTTCGCCCAGCAGCAATGCCGAAGCATAAACTGCCATCAGGTTGTAAGCATTGAAAATGCCTGAAAAATGTGTCCACACTTCCTGTCCGTCAATATCGAGCAACATGCCGTCCAAATGCTTTTCAAGCACTTTACATTTAAAATCAGACAGTGTCCTCAACGCGTAAGTTTTCTGAACGGCCTTCGTATTTTGCAGCATGACACGGCCATTTTTCTCATCGCCGTTCGTCAGGGCAAAAGCCGTTTCGGGCAGGTTATCAAAGAATTTCTTCTTTGCTTTCAGGTACTCTGCAAACGTTTTGTGATAATCCAGGTGATCGTGGGTCAAATTGGTAAAAATGCCGCCATCGAATTTGATCCCTGCGATCCGGTCCTGATCGATAGCATGCGAGCTCACTTCCATGAAACAGTATTCACAGCCGGCCTCTACCATTTTTGCCATCAGCGATTGAATCTGCAACGCATCTGGTGTCGTGTGTGTGGCCGGATATTCTTCATCGCCCACGTAATATTTTATTGTTGAAATCAGCCCGGCATGATAACCAAGCTTTTTGAACAAGCGGTACAACAAGGTCGCAATGGTTGTCTTTCCGTTTGTGCCGGTCACGCCAACCACCTTTAATTGTTTTGAAGGATTGCCGTAAAAGTTCGCAGCCAGAACACCAATTGCAACTGCCGTATTTTCTATTTTCACCAGCGTTGCATTGCCCGCATCAACATCTGCACGTTCGGCAATAATAACCGATGCCCCATTTTCCAGTGCTTTGGAAATGTAAGCATGGCCGTCGACATGGGTGCCGCTTACAGCTACAAACACATCGCCTGCTTCAACTTTTCGTGAATCAAAATGAAGCTGTCCGATGTTGACCGCCAGATCACCGGCAACCAATTCATATTTTAATCCAGTCAGTATTTCTTTTAAAGTTTTCATTAGCTCAGTTCCAAATAAATGGTTTGTCCTTTCTTTATTTTGTTTCCTGCATGCAACGACTGTTTCCGTACTTTACCGACCCCGTTCATTTTCACGACGAGGCCTGATTTCTCGAGAAGGAAGATGGCGTCGCTGCCCCCCATCCCGATTACATCCGGCACGAGGCCATCTTCAACAACCAGCCCGTCCACTTCGGTTTTGTCGCCCTTTTGTTCAATCCGGAGAACGTCTGAGTGCCACCCGGAAGTATTCAGATCAAGTTTCAGGTCGGATGCTGCTTCTGCAATTTCATCCCTGAACCCGGTTTTCACGCCAGGCGCATGCTGTTCGTCCTCCTCTTCGCCTTTCTTTTTCCGGGGATCAAGAAAAGAAGCATATACTTTCCCTACCACTTCCTTGAACACAGGCCCGGCAACCGATGCTCCGTAAAACTTTCCTTTCGGACCAACAATAACCACGATGATAGAATATTGAGGATCGTCAGACGGGAAATAACCGGCAAATGAAGCCTGATAATTTTTCCTGCCCCCTTTTGAATAGCCCTCATTTTCGTAAGCCACCTGTGCTGTTCCCGTTTTACCGGCAATAGGGAAATAGGGATTATTCAACGCTTTCCCGGTACCTTCAGTACAAACTCCTTCGAGCATTGCCCTGGCTTTTGAGAGGGTCTCTTTCGAGCAAATTGACGGGTTGATCACCTCGGTATCGAATTTCTTGACCAGAATGCCGTTCTCGCGGACTTCCTTCACAAATTTTGGCTTAACCATTTTCCCGTTGTTCGCCACGGCATTATAAAATGTGAGCGTTTGAAGAGGAGTCACTTTAATCTCGTAGCCATACGAAATCCAGGCCAGCGAAGGTCCCCACCAAACTTTATCACCCGGGTATTTAATGTAAGGAACCCCTTCACCTGCAAATCCCAACCCCAGGGGCTTGTTCAACCCGAAGTTGTACACCCGGTCAATAAAATCCTCTTCGTGTCCCTCGTAATATTTGGTGATAATTTTTGCCACACCAACATTGGATGACAACTCAAATATTTCCTTCATATTAATGACCCCATGGCCACCATGCCCGTAATCACTATCGTAAATTGTCTGTCCCCGGTAGTCCCATTTACCAATGCCAGTGTCGTATACATCAGACGTATCGACATAACCATGCTCCATGGCCACCATCATTGACACCAGCTTAAAAGTTGAGCCCGGTTCACTGCACCCGGCATGCCCCAGCGCAAAATTGTAGGTTTCTGCATAGGCGCCATCCTTGCGGCGGCCAAGGTTGGCAATGGCTTTCACCTCGCCGGTTTTCACTTCCATCACAACAGCAGTCCCCCATTCGGCCTGCGATTCCTGCATCTGGTGCATCAGTGCATTTTGTGTAAAATCCTGCAGATTTACGTTGATGGTGGTAATCACATCTCGTCCATCTTTGGGATCAATCATCGGAATGTCCACCCAATGCCCGGAATAGTTTCGTTTCAAAGCCAAACCGTTTTCCCCGGCCAGGTAGCTTTCCATTATGCCTTCAATGCCCGAATAGCCCACATTCCCGTGAATACCGCCAAACGCACCTTTATTTAAAGTGCCAATTGTCCGGCTGGCCATATCGCCATGGGGCATAATGCGCTCACTTTCGCCAACCACGATCAGTCCCGAGCCGAAATAGGCACGCTTCATCATTTCGAGCCGCTTGAATTGCTGCAACTGGTTATAATTTACTTTTGAAGGATAAACCAAAAACCAGCGGTTCCCGCCGTTATATGCTTTCGTAAGTTTTTGCTTAAACTGCGATTTGGAGATTTTGAACATCTCGGCTACTTCCAGCGAAAATTTATCGGCATATTCGGAGAAAACCCGTTTGATACGCGGTGCTGCCAAATCGAGCCGCAACTCGTAATAAGGTACCGAAGTTGCCAGGATGCTGCCATCATCAGCACAAACATTTCCCCGCTTGGCCTGAATCTCGGTGGTATTAGTTTTCAAATCCTTGGCGATTTGCTCCCATTTACCGGTATCCATCGTTTGGAGCATGAAAGTCTTGCTCACGATAACGATTCCCATCGCGACCGCGAAAAAGTAAATAATCCCAAAGCGGAAGGTTATGTCTTTCCTGATCTCCATTTATTATTGTTCAAGTTTCTGAACTTTCAGTTTTCTTGCCGGTTCCAGCGGCTCAACCAAATCCAGCCCACTCTCCCTAACCTTATTGGCAATCTCCGAGGGGCGGTTGATCCGCATCAGCTCCGTTTCAAAGGTGACCGACTCGGCTTTCAGTTCCTTAATTGAATCCTGAACAGCTTCAATCTTGGTAATAGTCTTTTCGGCCCAGTATCGGTTGGTGATAAGCACGATGCCCAGAAAAACCAGGAAGAATACAAAAGGCATTTGTCCCATCACCTTTTGACTGGCCAGCAAGTTTCCTCCCAGAAAAGATTTCAGGCTACCTTTCCGCGATTTGCTTTTCTCTTTTTTGGGCGCTTTTTCTGTCATACCTTTTCTGCTATTCTCAATTTCGCACTTCTGGCCCTCGGGTTCCGCTCAATTTCTTCATCTCCCGGAACAATCACCTTCCGGTTAATAGCTTCAAAGCCGGAACTGACATTTCCGTAAAAATCTTTTTCCTGCTTTCCTTCAAAATTTCCGGTGCGAATGAAATTTTTCACCAGCCGGTCTTCGAGTGAGTGATAAGTGATGACAACTAACCGACCGCCCGGCTTTAACAGCTCGGCGCTTTGCACCAGAAAATCCTTCAACACATCCAGCTCGCCATTCGTTTCAATTCGCAATGCCTGAAAAACTTTAGCCAGGTATTTGGTCTCATATTTTTTAGGCACACACGGAGCAATGGCTTCCTTGAACTGATCAATGGTTTTGATTGACACCGCCTGCCTGGATGCAACAATCTGGCGCACCAAACGGCGGGCATTCTCCACCTCACCATATTCCCGAAAAACCCGAGTCAGTTTTTCTTCGTCGTACTCATTAATTATATCAGCTGCTGTTTTGGTTGCATCCCGGTTCATCCGCATGTCCAGGTCACCTGAAAACCGGAACGAAAAGCCGCGTCCGGCCACATCAAAATCGTGAGACGAGACACCAAGGTCTGCTAAAATACCATCGACTTTCCCGACCTTGTAATACCTTAAAAAATTGCGGATATACCTGAAATTATGCCGAATGAAAATAAATCGGGGGTCATCGAACGCATTTGCCGCCGCATCTTCATCCTGATCGAATGCAAAAAGTCGTCCGGCTGAAAGTCTGTTCAAAATCTCACGGGAGTGGCCACCACCACCAAAGGTGACATCAACGTAGTCACCATCCTTGCGAATGTTAAGCCCTTCGACACTTTCATTCAACAATACCGGTATGTGGTATGCTTGCTCCACTTATTGCTCCTCCGAATTACCAAAATACTTTCCAAACAAATCGCTATATTCTTCGCCCGATCCAAGATAGGTCTCGTATTCACCTACATCCCATAATCTGATCCGCTCTCCCTGCCCCACGAAAACCACATCTTTTTTAATATTGACTTTCTCCAAAAAATTATTAGGGAGGTTCATCCGGCAGTTATCGGGCACCTGAATCACCTTGAAGTTCCGGTAGATCATATCCAGCAAACGACTTTGTTCCCGATTATTCCGGTTCAAAGTTGACTTGACAAAATCCAGGTGTTTTTCCCAAATGTCGATCGGGTAGATATTTAGGCACTTCTCATACGGATCCTTCTCGATGGCCAGTAAGCCCCGGGGAATCCTGCCTCCCATTTCGTTTTTGTAATCGGCAGGCAATACTACACGTCCTTTTTCATCAAGGGTTGCGTTTTTTTCTGCGGAAAAATCCATGAGTTAATTGCCTATTTTTCAATCGTAAAATTAGTAAAATCTTTTCCAAAAATCCACTTTTAGTCACTTTCAGTCACTTTTCTCCACCATTTAAAAACGGATAGATTGTTTATTTCGTGTTGACAAGTGTTCATTTTCTGTTCACATGAAAACAAAAAACCCTCACAATCTGAACATTACCAACAAGAAATCATTTATCAACAATCGTTAATAAATCAAAAAATGCCGGCGCAAAAATACAAAGAGAGAAACACGGTAATATCAAAACGCAATTATTTTTTTATTTTTCGGGCAAATAAGAAAACCATGCCTGAAGAACAACCCAAAACACTTAAACCTTTTAATATAAAAGCGCTGTTTGCCGAGAAGAACCCCAAACTGGCAAAAATGCTCCCCGGCTTCATTTACCGGTATATCGACCGGATCATGCATATCCCTGAACTAAACGAGATTCTTTTCAAATACGGGCACATCCAGGGAATTGAATTTGCCAACAGCATTGTCAGCCATTTCAATGTCAAGCAAAAAGTTGTTGGTATTGAAAACGTGCCCAAATCGGGGCGTTTTATTTTCGTTTCGAACCATCCCCTTGGAGGTTTTGACGCCATGCTGCTTATGCACAACGTATACAACACTGCCGGAGAATTGCGTTTCCTGGTGAACGACGTCCTGATGAAAATCTCACCACTGGAATCAATCTTTGTCCCGATCAACAAACACGGCGGGCAT
>JBNKTK010000123.1:0-11189 GCA_050298035.1 Mangrovibacterium sp.
TACGTGAGGAAAATTAAACGAAGATTAGGTGAAAAAGACACCTAATAAAATGAAAGAATAAAATTTAAACAGTTTCTTAGTTGTACTGTCATGATGAGGCTCAATTAATTAATAAAACAGGAGCCGGGAATTGATCAGAATTAGAAAATATTTTCTAGGTTGTTTGGAAGTAATTACTATATTTGCACTCGCATTTAAACACGGGTGTAGCTCAGTTGGTAGAGCACTGGTCTCCAAAACCAGGTGTCGGGCGTTCGAGTCGCTCCTCCCGTGCAAAGCTGTTCTTATCGAACAGCTTTTTTTGTTTAAACAAGCTTGGATTATTTCAATATAAAAATTTGGAAAGTGACCTGACAATCACTTTTTTTGTGCTTCGGATTTCCTAAAAATTTAAAAGCCAATTCCAAGACAATGACAGTCGACTTATTCATTCCCTGCTTCATCGATCAGCTATACCCGCAAACTGCATTTAATGTGATAAAATTGTTGCAGAAAGCGGGGGTACAGGCGAGCTACAACCCGGAACAAACCTGCTGCGGTCAACCGGCATATAACAGTGGCTACTGGGATGAAACCAAGAGCCTTGCAAAAAAATTCATAACTGATTTCCCTGGAGAACATGCGATTGTCAGCCCATCAGCTTCATGCACCGGCTTCATCAAAAATTATTATTCCGATCTTTTTAAGCAGGATGACCTGGAGTATGAGTCACACATTCGGCTCAAATCACGTCTGTATGAATTGACGGATTTCCTGGTCAACAAACTTAATTTCACTGATTTCGGGGCCAGTTTTCCCCATAAAGTTTGTTACCACGATGCCTGCAGTGCCCTTCGCGAATACGGAATCAGGAAAGAGCCCCGGCTATTGTTGTCAAAAGTAAAGGGACTGGAACTGGTAGAAATGGAAGATACAGAAACATGTTGTGGTTTTGGAGGGACTTTTTCGGCTAAGTTTAAATCCATCTCATCGGCAATGACCGAGCAAAAAGTTGAAAAAGCTTTGGCTACCGGTGCCGAATATATTATTTCAACTGAATCATCCTGTTTAATGAACATTGAATCCTTTATTATTAAAAATAAACTTCCCCTAAAACCAATCCATATTGCTGATATTCTGACCAGCGGCTGGTAAAGATATTCTTTGGAAACCTCACCCTCGCACATAATAAACGATATCCCAATTGATTAGGCGAAAAAATCACAAAAAATTTTTGCCTTAACTGCAAACTTTCTCTTCTCTGTTGCGTACCATCTTATCCACGGAAAACGTAGTGGTTGCTCCCATTCCCCTGATACTGCAGGCACATATTTTAAGTTTGTCCTGATTTTTATTACACCATATTGTCCATTGTCCTAAAACTACTTTACCATGAAGCCCATAACCAGCTCAAGAAGAACTACCTATATACCGAATTTGCATCATATCCATTATTTGCGCACCGGAAATAGTTCACTACACAAACCCAGTGAAGATAATAAGGGTTTGCATTGCACCGGCGATAGATTTGGATATATCGTCGACTGGCAAGTTTCTGAAAAGAAACGGGAAATCATCATGCCCAAGTGAAATCCACTTTATTCCTGAATATAAAAACCAAGCAAATAGTGGGACACACATTCAGGTAAATTACGGGAAACAATTGAACTGATCTTAATTCAACTCCCCTGATCAAATCTTCAGGGGAGTAATTCTATCACAACTTTCAGTTAAGAAACTGTTTAAATTTCATTCTTTTTGATTTTGGGTATCATTTCAAATTATAAACGGTTTCTAAGCAAAAGAAGAAGGTTAAAACTCAAATTACCTTTTACACTTTGGTACGATGAAAATATTAATGTTCGGATGGGAATTTCCTCCAAATATATCAGGAGGGCTGGGTACAGCATGTTACGGCCTTACAAAAAGTTTGTCCTCCATCCCGGGGGTTGATATTACATTCATCATACCTAAAGTACACGGAAACGAACCCTCACAAAACATCGCGCTTCATGGTGCCAACCAAGTCGATTTAATTAAAAGCAAAATACATACGGAAAGATTAAAGTTCCCGGCTCAATGCTACAGTGTTGAATCCAACCTGGTTCCATATGTGGATCCGGTTGTTTATGAAAAACACCAAATCAGCTCGGTGGAACATACGGGAACCTCAGTTACAAAAGAACAAACCGGAAAAGTACAATTCACCGGACGTTACGGACCTGACCTGTTTGCCGAAATCCACAATTTTTCTGTTGTTGGTGAGTACCTGGCGCAACACTCCGGGCACGATCTGATCCATGCCCACGACTGGCTCACTTTTCCCTCCGGGATTGCCGCAAAAAAAATCTCCGGGAAGCCGCTGGTTGTACACGTTCATGCAACCGAATTTGATCGAAGCGGCGAACGTGTCAATCCAAATGTTTACAAAATTGAAAAGGAAGGCATGGAGCAAGCCGATCGTGTTGTATGTGTCAGCAACCGGACACGGGAAATTGTCATCAAAAAGTACCGGATTCCGCCCTACAAAGTCCTGACCGTCCATAATGGGGTTGAATTCGCCAGTAACGGGCAGACAGTTCTTCCACTTCAATACAAAGAAAAAACAGTGACGTTTTTGGGAAGGATTACCTACCAAAAAGGACCGGAATATTTCGTGGAAGTTGCAGAAATGATATTACGAAGAATGAATAATGTCAGGTTTGTCATGGCCGGTAGCGGAGATTTATATCATAAAATGATCACCAAAGTAGCGCGGGCCCAGATAGCCAACCATTTCTTTTTCCCGGGTTTTTTGAAAGGAGACGATGTTTACCGCATGCTGAAAAACTCCGATGTTTTTGTCATGCCCTCCATATCAGAGCCCTTTGGGATTGTACCACTCGAAGCGATGCGTGCAGGCGTCCCGACAATCATTTCAAAACAATCGGGGGTTTCGGAAGTAATCAAACATGCCATTAAAGTTGATTTTTGGGATGTCCATTCAATGGCCGACGCCATCCACGGAATATTGTCATATCCTTCCCTGTTTCGCATGATGCAAAAAAAAGGGAATGATGAAGCAACAACTATTCGATGGGACGATGCAGCAAGCAAATTGAAAACAATCTATCAGGACGTAATTTTATCAGCTTAATTTGGAGCATGTAAAATCGTTCATAGAGGTGAAAAATCAAAAATTTGAAAATTTTAAACAGCCTCTTAAAACTTACCCGGTTCTCCGTTAAAAAACCTGCATCTTATGCAATTTGTAGTAATGTCCATTTTTGGCGAGAAGGTCTTCATGGTTCCCCATCTCGACAATTTTTCCGTCAAGCAGGACACAAATGACATCGGCATTTTTAATTGTAGAAAGGCGGTGGGCAATAACCAGCGAAGTGCGGTTCTTCATCAAATTCTCCAATGCCTGCTGAACCAGTTTTTCAGATTCGGTGTCCAATGCCGAGGTGGCCTCATCAAGAATTAAAATTGGCGGGTTTTTCAGGATGGCACGCGCAATTGAAATCCGCTGCTTCTGCCCTCCCGACAATTTATCTCCCCGATCGCCAATATTGGTATGGTATCCGTTTTCCGTTGCCATGATAAATTCGTGCGCGTTGGCAATTTTGGCCGCATTCACCACATCTTCCTCCGTGGCTCCATCAACACCGAACGCTATATTATTGAAGAACGTCTCATTAAAAAGAATTGGTTCCTGGTTGACATTCCCCATCAAACGGCGCAAGTCCTGCAATTTCATATCGCGTATATCACGCCCATCAATAAAAATCCCTCCTTCGGTCACATCCCAAAAACGGGGCAACAAATCAACCAACGTGGTTTTTCCACTTCCCGACTTGCCGACAAAAGCGTAGGTCTGCCCTTTTTTAATGGTCAGATTGATATTATCAAGTACTTTATCTTTCACATAACTAAATCCAACGCCACGATATTCGATCGATTCATCGAATGAAGTTTTTGCCTCAACATTTTGCTTATCGGTAATTGTATTTTCCTGTCCAAGAATTCGGTCAATCCGCTCCATCGAAGCCAACCCCTTTTCAATGCTGTATAATGCAGTCGAGAAAGCTTTCGCCGGATTAATTATACTATAAAAGAATACCAGGTAAACGATGAATTCCTGGGGTGTCAATGCCGACTGCCCACCGGATATTATCAGGTTTCCACCGTACCATAACACGATGACAATCACTGCTGTTCCGAGAAATTCACTCATCGGGTGAGCTAAGAAGTAACGGGTCATCAGCTTGTTCATAATCTGCCGGTAACTCTCATTCTCACGTTCGAATCGTATCGAAGCTTTCTTCTCAGCTGTAAACGCCTTAATTACCCGCAAGCCCGAAATATCTTCCTCGATAATCGACAGGATTTCACCTTGTTTGTTGGTCCCTTTCCGCGACTGCCGCTTCAGGCTCTTCCCCACCCGGCCAATTGCAAATCCGGCAACTGGTAACATGATGAAAACAAAAGCAGTCAACGCCCAACTGGTGTAAACCATATAAAGCAAGGAAACAGTGATAATGATGGGATTCTTAAACAGCATATCCAGCGAATTCATAACCGAATTTTCAATTTCCTGAACATCACTGGTCATTCGCGCCATAATATCGCCTTTACGCTCATCACTAAAAAAGCCTAAAGGCAAAGCAATCAACTTATTATAAATCCGTGATCGTATATCGCGAACAACACTGTTTCTTATTCCAATCATCGTGTAGCTGGCAAGGAACATAAAGAGCACCTTCATCAACACCATAAAAAGAAGAAAAACCCCAATGTAAACCAAGGTAGAAGAAGCCCCATGGGTATCTTTCAACCAGGTCACAAAATAACTGACGTTGTTTTTCAGAATGTCTAATTTCAAACCCCATGGCATTAACTCATGCACTTCGTCATCAGTATTAAAAAGAATACCCAATATTGGAGTTAACGAAACGAATGAAAAGGCAGCGAAAATCGCCGAAAGAAAGTTAAAGACAAAGTTGAGGACGACCTTGCCTTTGTACGGCGGCAGGAATCGCCGAAGTAATTTAATTAAATCTCTCATTTACAACTATTCAGTTCCGACATTAAAAGATGCCGGTATAATTCTGAGGTGTAATTTTTTTCAACTCAGCTTTTAAATCGTCACCAATTTCTAACGTATCGATGAACTCGTGTATTACCTGCTGATCAATTTTTCTGTTCACCCGGGTCAGATTTCGCAATGCTTCGTATGGATTTGGATACCCCTCGCGACGAAGGATGGTTTGAATAGCCTCGGCAACAACCGGCCAGTTATTCTCCAGATCAGCATCAATAGCAGCCTTATTCAGCAACAATTTATCGAGTCCGCGCATGGTTGAACTAACAGCGATAAGCGTGTGTGCCAATGGCATACCAATCGTACGCAACACGGTTGAATCGGTCAGGTCGCGCTGCAACCGCGAAACCGGTAATTTAACTGCCAGGTGTTCAAACAAAGCATTGGCAATCCCAATGTTGCCCTCCGAATTTTCAAAATCGATCGGGTTAACCTTGTGCGGCATGGCCGATGAACCAACCTCACCTGCTTTAATTTTTTGCTTGAAATATTCCATCGAGATGTACGTCCACATGTCCCGGTCCAAATCCAGGATAATGGAATTCACCCGTTTCAAGGCATCAAAAATGGCAGCATGATTATCGTAATTGGCAATCTGTGTCGTGTACTGAGCACGTTCCAGTCCAAGGTATTTTTTCAGAAAATGGTTCCCAAATGCTTTCCAGCTAATTTCGGGATAGGCGATGTGGTGGGCATTGAAATTACCTGTCGCGCCACCAAACTTGGCATCACAGTTAATTGCCCGCAACTGCTCCAATTGTCTTTTAATCCGTTCAGAAAAAACCCGGATTTCTTTTCCCAGGTTAGTTGGAGACGCCGGCTGTCCGTGGGTTTTTGCCAACATGGAGATTCCCTTCCACTCTTCGGCTAATTCATCCAGTTTGTCAACCAAGTCGTTAATTGCCGGAAAATATTCAAAATCCAGTGCATCGTGGATCGATTTTGGAACAGCGGTATTATTAATGTCCTGAGAAGTCAGTCCAAAGTGGATGAATTCTTTATAATCCTGGATTCCAAGCTTATCAAATTCTTCTTTCAGGAAGTATTCCACGGCTTTCACGTCGTGGTTCGTAACCTTTTCAATATCTTTTATCCGTTGTGCATCGTCAACCGAAAAGTCGGCAACAACCTGACGAAGTTTTTCAAACAGGCTTTTGTCGAAACCAGCCAACTGGGGCAACGGCAATTCGCACAAGGCAATAAAATATTCAACTTCAACAAATACCCGGTATTTGATTAGTGCATACTCTGAGAAATATAATTGTAGATTTTCAACTTTCGACCGGTAGCGGCCATCAATCGGTGTGATTGCAGTGAGTAAATTCAGTTCCATGATTTTAATTTTTCGAGGCGTAAAGTTAGCAAATTTTTTTGGGTTGATTAGTGAAGCTTTCGCCGGAAGTGGCGTAGTGAGGGCTTCACTTAAAGTGAAACCCTCACTTGCACGGAAACCAAACAACCTTTTCATTCCCGCTTCGTTTAACCTTGATAAACAATCATAAAACAAAATGAAGTCAAAATTATTCGCCATAATCGGATTGCTGACATTATTCTCCTGCAATTCAACCAAAACACTGATTGATAAAACAACGGTATCCGAACTCGACATAAACCGCTATTTAGGTAAATGGTATGAAATTGCCCGCTTTCAACATTCATTTGAAAAAGATTTGGTTGGCGTAACGGCAACATACAAACTCCGCAATGACGGTAAAATTGATGTTACCAATGCTGGCTATGAAAATACACTCGATGGAAAATACAAAGAAGCAAATGGTATTGCCAAAATTCCTGATCCATCGGAGCCGGGTCAACTAAAAGTGTCTTTTTTCCTTTTCTTTTTTGCTGAATACAATGTTTTGGAACTGGATACTGCAAATTATCAGTACGCCCTGATTGGAAGCTCAACCCCGAATTACCTTTGGATTTTGAGCCGCACCCCCGAAATGGACGAAACCACCTATAACATGCTGGTAAATGAAGCCCAAAACCGGGGCTATGATACCGGCAAGCTTTTTAAAGTGCCTCAGAATGCTGAGTAGTGAGGGTTTCACTCGAAGTGAAGCACTCACTCTCACTGAGACTACAAGTCCATCTCAAATGATGATACTTGAAGCATCAAATAGTTTTAGCTAAAAAGTCGGCGTTTAATAACATCCGACTCCGGCCGGAGTCGGATTCATCTCCATGAAATTACCTGTTCTACAAACATTGGAATCCTCAGGATTCAAAAATGCCAGGAACTCACGTTCAAATTTATCAGTTAGTGAGGGCTTCACTTGAAGTGAAACCCTCACTTGTGCGGCTCAATGCAAAAGCCTCGCTATCGCAAACTAAAATTCATTAACTTTGGTATCATCACTTAATTAAAAATACCATGAGATCAGGTTTCACTTTGGCAATATTCTTTTTGTTGACAATGTTCATATCAGCCCTCGCCCAGGATTCGGGACAGCAAAGGAAAAAGGAGCTTGTTTACAAATTCGACATCAAACAAAATATTATGCCCGGCACCTGGCGGCAAACCAAACAGGCTTTTGCCGAGGCCGACAGCCTGAATGCCGATATGATCCTGATCCACATGAACACCTACGGGGGAACTGTGCTGGACGCCGATTCCATCCGGACAAAAATCATCAACAGCCCAATCCCTGTTTATGTATTCATCGACAATAATGCAGCCAGTGCAGGTGCGCTCATTTCCATTGCCTGCGACAGCATTTACATGCGAAAAGGCGCCTCGATAGGAGCCGCAACCGTGGTGAACCAAACCGGGGAAAAAATGCCCGACAAATACCAATCGTACATGCGGGCTATCATGCGGTCAACAGCAGAATCACATGGCGGAGACACCATCATCAGCGGACAGGACACCACTTTTCGCTGGTTTCGCGACCCGAGAATTGCCGAGGCCATGGTTGATGAAAGTGTTTATATCCCGGGAATCATCGACACGGGCAAAGTACTCACCTTCACTCCTTCCGAAGCAATGAAACATGGGTTTTGCGAAGGAATTGCGGAAGATGTTCCGGAAGTCCTGGAAAAAATCGGCGTTGAAAATTACGAACTGGTGGAATATAAACCCACTTTCCTCGAAAAGGTCATCGGCTTCCTGGTAAACCCAATTGTTTCCGGCATACTGATCATGGCCATCTTGGGCGGTATTTATTTTGAATTGCAAACTCCCGGCATTGGTTTTCCGCTGGTTATTGCCCTGATTGCCGCAACAGCATACTTTGCTCCCCTTTACCTCGAAGGGCTTGCGGCACACTGGGAAATCCTGCTTTTCATTATCGGAGTCATTCTTATAGCGGTCGAAATCTTTGTGCTTCCCGGCTTTGGAATAGCCGGTGTACTTGGTATTCTTTTCAGCTTTACCGGCCTGGTATTGAGCCTACTCAACAATGTCAATTTCGATTTCAAAGGTGTTAACCCTGATAAAATTGTAACTGCCCTCACCACCGTCATTGTTGCCCTGTTTGGTGGATTTATCCTCAGCATTCTGCTTAGCAAGAGACTTTTCAGCGCAGACCACGGGGCTTTCCGGAACCTCTCGCTACACGAAGTGCAGGAAAAAGAGAAAGGCTTTGTTGGCGTTGATACAAAAATTAAAAGCCTGACGGGAAAAACAGGAACTGCATACACGGTACTGCGCCCTTCCGGCAAAGTTATCATTGAGGGCAAAATCTACGATGCAGTTGCCAACCTGGGGATGATCGACAAAGGCGAACAGGTGATTGTTGTGAAAGATGAAGCCGCCCAGTTGTATGTGGAAAAACTATAGTTCGGTTGTACTCATATTAGTGAGGGCTTCACTTCGAGTGAAACCCTCACGGAGCAGATTTGAGCTCTCTCCGCCTACCACAAGCCAGATTAACACATCTATCTATTTTTATTTTTTCACCTGACTAATTCTTTACAGAACCGAAACAATTCTAATTTTGTTTCTTATTGAAAAGGATGGTCATATGAAAGATTTTATATTGAGATATTTCTCCGAGTTAATTTACCTGATAAACGAAATGGCGCCCTGGCTTTTGCTGGGTCTCGTGTTTGCCGGCCTGCTAAAAGTTTTCTTTCCACAGGAGAAAGTGCAAAAATACATGGGAAAGCCCAATACTAAGTCGGCAGTAAACGCCTCATTACTTGGTATCCCCATGCCGTTATGCTCGTGCGGGGTCATTCCTACCGGAATATCATTTTTTAGGAATGGGGCATCAAAAGGGGCAACCAATTCCTTTTTGATTTCAACACCACAAACCGGTGTCGATTCAATATTTGCCACTTACTCCATGCTGGGATGGCCATTTGCGCTTTTACGTCCCATTGTTGCTTTTGTAACCGGTATCGCAGGCGGCATTTTAACCAACTGGCTGGTTAAAGAGAAACCGGCAGAACAACCCAAAACGAAACCTGCGTTTGCCGGATTTGCAGTTGACATGGCCGCTGTTGGGCAAAACAAAGGCAGTGTTCTGGCTTCGGCAAACACAAATACAAAAAAAGAAGCGACCTGCGATGACGAGTCCTGCGGTTGTCATTCCGAAAAACCAAAAGGCAATGCTTTTGTACAGGCCACGCACTATGCTTTTATTGAGCTATTACAGGACATTGCCAAGTGGCTGATCATCGGGTTCCTGATTGCCGCCTTCATCTCGGTGCTATTACCCGACGATTTTTTCAGTTCATTCAAAGGCTGGGGCATATTGGAGATCCTTGTCATCCTGGCAGCCTCAGCTCCAATTTACATTTGTGCCACCGGCTCCATCCCAATTGCAGCCGTTTTGCTCATCAAGGGAGTTTCGCCGGGTGCAGCACTGGTTTTCCTGATGGCCGGCCCTGCAACAAACATTGCCACCATGACCGTGATTGGAAAAACCATGGGGCGTAAATCATTACTGGTTTACCTGGCGACCATTATTGGCGGGGCAATCCTGTTTGGGCTACTGATCAATTGGTTGATTCCGGCGGATTTCATTTTAAATAAAGTCGTCCATATTCATGGCAATGGCGAACACGAGATGCTGCCCAAATGGCTACAGGTCGGTTCGTCTGTTTTATTGTTCGTCTCACTGGTTTTTGGCTATTTTTACGAACGTTTTGAAAAATCAAACAAAGCAACCGGCATGGAATTTAAAACGCTGAAAGTTGAAGGGATGACCTGCTCGCACTGTGAAGCCAGCGTTACCCGAAACCTGCTGAAACTGGATGGCATTGAAGAAGTTTTTGCAGACAAAAATACCTCTGAAGTAAAAGTAGCGGGCAACAAAATAAACCTGAACGAAATAGAAAAAGTAATCACCGAAATCGGGTATCGGTTTAAAGGAGAAGCCTCGTGAACCTCATTCAAACAGGATTAATTATTGCAAGTGCCCTACCCATTGTTGCTACGGCGCTACTGGCCTACCAGCTGCAAAGAAACGGGCAAGGGATAATGGGCAAGCCAACAATCGGGGCCTGGCTTTTTTATCCTTCAAAATTTATCATTGCCGTTATTATATCGCTAACGTTTGCCGCCAGTCTCGACACGCAGTTTTTTCGGTTTATTCCCGGTTTAATTCAAAACGAAATCCCCGATGTCCAGAAAATAATGGGGATCCTGTTTCTGCTGGGTGCCAATTTACTGCTCATCCCGGCTTATTACAGTATGAGCATCTTTACACGGGTTGGATTGCCAACCACACCGCATGCGTTACAAACAACCGGAGTTTACCGCATCAGCAGAAACCCGATGTACACCAGTTTTTTCTTTTTTCACACTGCTTGTTTTCTGCTTATCCCAAGTTTGCTACTTGCCGTTTTTATGATTTTCAACCTGGCAACCCATCACCTGATTATTTTAAAAGAAGAAAGATACCTGACCAGTCATTTTTCAGATCAATATCTTACTTACAAAAAAAACACGGCCCGCTACCTTTAGGCTAAACAAAAAAGCAAAATATCATTTATCGTATTCATCGTATTGTTATTCTCCAATACGACACCACTGACAGATCAATCCAAATTCTTATGGGGAGTTCATATTTCATCCAATACTTTAGGATCAATCTAATTTCTCAACACAATAATTCACTAACTCGGTAACATTCAAGGTTGCTGTCCTGTAGCCGGACGGGCTCTTCCTTTTCCA
>JBNKTK010000124.1:0-11085 GCA_050298035.1 Mangrovibacterium sp.
GGATCTTCTTTTTCCAAACGGTATTTGTTCACACCAACGATTGTTTGCACACCGCTGTCGATACGTCCCTGGGCACGTGCAGCAGCTTCTTCAATACGCATTTTAGGCACACCGGTTTCGATAGCTTTCGCCATACCGCCGAGTTTCTCAACTTCTTCGATCAGCGCCCATGCTTTGGTGTACAATTCTTTGGTCAACGCCTCTACATAGTACGAACCAGCCCATGGGTCGGCACCGCGGCAGATTTCAGTTTCCTGCTGAATGTACAACTGTGTGTTACGGGCAATACGGGCAGAGAAGTCGGTTGGCAAGGCAATCGCTTCGTCGAGTGCGTTGGTATGCAATGATTGGGTATGCCCCAGTGCAGAAGCCATTGCTTCGATAGCTGTACGGCCAACGTTGTTGAACGGATCCTGCTCAGTCAATGACCAACCCGATGTTTGCGAGTGTGTACGCAACGCCATCGATTTTGGGTTTTTCGGGTTGAACTGTTTCACCAGCTTCGCCCAAATCATACGTGCAGCACGCATTTTGGCGATTTCCATGAAGTGGTTCATACCGATAGCCCAGAAGAATGATAAACGCGGCGCGAAAGCGTCCACATCAATTCCGGCGTTGATACCGGTGCGGATGTAGTCCAAACCATCAGCCAGGGTATATGCCATCTCTATGTCGGCAGTAGCACCGGCTTCCTGCATGTGGTAACCCGAAATTGAAATCGAGTTGAACTTCGGCATATTTTGAGACGTGAACTCAAAAATATCAGCAATGATTTTCATTGAGAATTCCGGTGGGTAAATGTACGTGTTACGCACCATGAATTCTTTCAGAATGTCGTTCTGGATGGTTCCTGCCAACTGATCCATCGTTGCGCCTTGTTCCAAAGCAGTAACGATGTAGAAAGCCAACACTGGCAATACCGCACCGTTCATGGTCATAGAAACAGACATTTTATCCAATGGAATCTGGTCGAACAGGATTTTCATATCCAGGATGGAGTCGATAGCCACACCGGCTTTACCCACATCACCCACTACACGAGGGTGGTCTGAGTCGTAACCACGGTGTGTTGCCAGGTCGAAAGCTACTGAAAGCCCTTTTTGACCGGCAGCCAGGTTACGGCGGTAGAACGCGTTAGACTCTTCGGCGGTTGAGAAACCTGCATACTGGCGGATTGTCCAGGGTTGCATGGCATACATAGCCGAGTAAGGCCCGCGAAGGAAAGGTGGCAAACCGGCAGCGTAGCTCAGGTGCTCCATACCTTCAAGGTCTTCTTTGGTGTAAACCGGCTTCACCGGAATTTGCTCCGGCGTAATCCAGCTCTTCTCAATTTTATTTTGAGCAGCCCAGGCCGCAGCATCTGCTTTCGCCTGTCCCTCTTTGATATTTATATTTTTAAAATCTGGTTTCATACTTTTTTTGTTTTTAACGCGAAGACGCTAAGGCGCCAAGGATTAATTAAAATAGTTGTTGACTTTTCGTTTAATTCCCTGCTTAATTAAAGGGACATTGAAATTGATTAAATATCCGAGTTTCATATCGGCTAGTCTCATGTAGGTCACTAATTGAACTTCGTGTACAGGTAGCAAAACCTCAACAGCCTTTAGTTCAATCACAACAGCTTTTTCAACTAACAAATCAATAAAAAACTCTTTTTCAAGAACCTTCCCTTTAAAAGTCACCGGCAATTTTACTTGTCTTTCAACTTCCAAATCCAGGTTTTTTAGTTCTTCAACCAGACAAACTTCATAAACTGATTCAAGCAATCCCGGACCAAGTTCTTTATGCACCTCGTAAGATGCCTGAACGATCTTCCGTCCAATTTGCTCATATTCAGTTTTAGAAATCATCTTTGCGTCTTTGTGTCTTTGCGTTCAGATTAAACGATTCCAAGGTTAGCCTGGTAGCCTTTCAACTCTTCCAGTACGTTGCTTCTTACATGGATAAAATTATCGATGCCTTTGGCAACCAGGTCATCCATAAAGGCAGGAGCGCCGGCAACAACGAAGATGGCTTCACCTTTCAACGCATTGAAAGCAGCAGGGGCAAGTTCAGCATATTCATCATCAGAACTACAAAGCACCACAATGTCGGCACCGGCAGCTTTGGCAGCGGCCACACCTTCTTCGATGGTGGCAAAACCATTGTTGTCTTTCACTTCGTAACCGGCAACAGCAAAGAAGTTGCAGGCAAACTGGGCACGCGCCTTGCGGAATGCCAGGTTACCAATGGTTAACATGAATGCCAACGGACGTTTGTTTGCTTTTGCATATTTATCGGTAGCAACGCGGAGGCGTTCAAAAGCCATTGAGCCGCGATATGGTTTCAGGGTTTCAATCACTGCATCGTCTGCAGTCAGATCCTGTGCTTCGAAAGTAGTATCATCCAATTCTTTCTCCAGCTTTTCGGTGAAGTTCGGGAATTGGTTTGTACCCAGCAAGTTTTCGCGACGGGTTGCCACGTTCAGATCACGTTTGGCAGCCATGGCTTTTACTTCAGCCTGAATGAAACCTTCTTTGGCGGCGGCTAGGAAACCACCTTTATCCTGAATAGCGAGGAACAATTTCCAGGCTTCGTCAGCAATTGAAGCAGTCAGTTCTTCCACGTAGTACGACCCGGCAGCCGGGTCAACAATCTTGTCGAAATGTGACTCTTCTTTCAGCAACAATTGTTGGTTGCGGGCAATACGATCTGAGAAAACAGTTGGGTCTTCATAAATCGCGTTGAACGGAAGAACAGTGATTGAATCGACACCACCCAAAGCAGCACTCATCGCTTCGGTTTGTGTGCGCAACATGTTCACGTAAGGATCATAAACCGACTTGTTCCAACTTCCGGTTTCGGCATGAACCCGCATTTTGCAACCGCACTCGCATTTAGGCTCGTAAGCTTTTACAATTTGTGCCCACAACATGCGTCCTGCGCGGAATTTCGCGATTTCCATGAAGTAGTTGGCGCTAACGCTAAAGTTAAACTTGATGTTTTTAGCGACATCTTCAACGGCCACTCCGGCATCAGTTAACGCCGAAAGGTATTCAGCACCCTGTGCCAATGAGAAAGCCAATTCCTGAACAACAGATGCACCGGCGTTGCCATAGTTTTTGCCATTCACGGCCAACACTCTGTATTTTTTCAAATCAGCTGTTTTCGCAATCAAGCTTTGTGCCTGACCAATCACATGATCCAGACCTTTTTTAAAGCGGCCGTAAAGCAAGTAATTTCCAAACGGATCGTAGGCAACAGAAGCAACCACTTTAGCAGCATCCCATTTGCCTGCCAATACATATTCGGCAAATGCTTCGGCAACTTTGCAAGTGCAACATTTCGCAACAAAGTTCACCTCAACCGACTCCAGGCAAATGTCATTCAACAAAACGCCCATATCGTCAACGCTAACTTCGGTACACTCATTAAAAACAAAGCCCAACGAAGTCACACCTTTCATCAAAACGTCCAGTGCTTTCTTGTTGGCCTCTTTCAGATCTTTTACGATGATATTCTGGCGAACGTACCAGTCGTTATCATTGGTTTTGGTTCCCCGAACATACGGAAACTCACCGGGAAGTGTGTCCAGGTAGTCCAGCTTTGCCAGGTCTTCCAGACGGTAAAAAGGTTGAACGGAAAAACCTTCGTTTGTCCTCCAGACCAGTTTTCGGTCAAAATCAGCACCTTTCAGGTCGGCGGTAACTTTTGCCTTCCACTGCTCGGCACTAACCGGAGGAAATTCTTCAAAAAGTTTGTTATATTTTTCTGCCATAATGTAACTGTTAAGAAAATCAGGTGCCAAAATTAGTGGTTTTTATAATGGCGCATCTAAAAAGCTTAAAGTTTTTAACCTTTAGGTAACAAATATCATGTTTTGATTTTCAGGCATTTACATATCGAACAATCTAAATATCTGGATCTTGCGGGGTTATTTTTATTGAATATAAATAGCCGTTGGTTTTTGGAGTGATAAAGAAAATTGATCCGGGTGTTTTAGGGATCCGATCTTTGGGAAAGATCGGATCCCTATGCTCGATAATGTTTGTAACAGAAAACGCAGAGACACGAAAAAAAATCTTTGTGCCCCTGCGCATTTGCGGTAAATTATTACTTATCTACTAGAACTCAATCTTGTAGCTCAGGTTCGGCACAACAATCCGGTCAAACTGTTTTTCAGGAATCCCGGTTTTCAAGTTGAATTCGTACCCACGATATTCGCCATAGCCCAAAACGTTCAGCACATGCAACGACCAGATGCTGGCATACTTTGGTTTGTTCTTTCGGTACGAAAAACTCAGGGAAAGCACATTCGCAGGGGCTTCCTGTTGTTCATAGGCATGGGCATAATCATAGGTCAGTTCGCCCGAATCAATTGATTCCTGTTCCAGCAATGCACTGTAGCGGTCGCCCCCCATCAGGCTGAAACGGCCATTCACACTGATCAGATTAGCTCTATTTTTCCCAACCTGCCACTCCTTCCCTGCCAGCAAATTCAAAATGTAGTTTTTATTGTACAAACTGTTCCGTTCAATCCCATCGCCCCCTTTATACTTCGAATCGAACACCGAAGCAGTGACCAAATAATAAAAACCCTTTTTCAGGAAACGTTCCAGGGTAAAATCAACGCCAATATTGGTTCCGGTTCCATCATTCACCAGCGTTTCGTTGAAGAACCAATCCTGCTCCAGGTTTTGCAGAGAGAAATAGCTTCCCGGAACCGCCGGCACATCAAAAAGATACTGGTAATAGGGTTCAATTTTAAACCGAGAGTAGTCGTTTATTTTAACATCATAAGCAACTCCAAAATGATGCGCCTTGGTCATTTTCAGGTTCTTGTTTGGTTGTATTATTCCAGTTTCAGTTTGCTGGCGTGCAAGATAAAAACCGATCATCTCAATCCGGCTGTTCAACCCGTAAGCCAGCCCAAACGATTGATTGGGGTTGAACTGCCATTTCATACCAATCCGCGGCTCCACCGATGTTTCCCTGTTCAACCCAAAGTAGTGCACATGCACGCCCAGGTTCAGGTTCAGCTGATTGTCCAGTTTCACCATCGATTCGGAGAAAGCCTGTACGGAAAAGGCGCTCCCGTTCTCATCAGCATAAGCAAACAAGGGATCACCCAACGGTTCGGCTTCCTCGTTGTCTATGTTATAATAATGCTGATTTAGAATTATGCCGGTTCGGTTACTATGCCTGTTCCCAAACTTATGGTTGAGCGTACTGCTCAGCATATATTTCCAGGTATTGTTGTTTACTCGCTCTTTGGGCAACAAATTCTGATCATTGTCCAGCTCATCGTATTTAGTCGTTATCCCATTTCCCGATGCTGCAAGCGTGGTGTGCAAATAGGTTGTTTGTGAGAACAGCAGCTTGTGGGTTAACCCAATGGCCCCGGTTGACAGGTTCAATTTGTAACCTTCCTTGTCGGCTTCTGTTTCCCAATCGGTCGGGTCGTAAAACGGATCGCGGCTTTGAGAATCCAATGCCCCAATTCCCCAAAGTGAAAAATTACCAGCATGTTTGGTTGGAAAATTCAACTTGAATGATAAATCCTGATATCCAATTTTCCCAGCTTCTTCCGGAATCAGCGGCCCAAGAAGAGCATAAGTTGAATAGCGGTAGTTAAAAAGAAATGACGAACCTCCACCTTTTTTCAATGGTCCTTCCGAAGAAAAATCAAGACCGATTATCCCGGCCTGAAATGTATTTTCCAGCTTCTCGTTGTTCCCGGTGCGCAACCGAACATCGAACACACCGGAAAGCGCATTGCCATATTCAGCCGGAAAAGCGCCGGTGTAAAAATCGGAGTTGGCCAGCATCTGGCTCGACAAAGCAGTGATACCGCCAGCCCCAAATGCAATGACATTTGCAAAATGGGTTGGATTGGAGATTTCAACACCTTCCATTCGCCAGAGCAGGTTGCGGGGGGAATTTCCGCGAATGACAATCCCATTGTTGCCAATTTCCGATGCCACCCCGGCAAACGAACCGGCCAGACGTGCAGGGTCGTCGTATCCCCCGGCATACCGACCAGCCTCTTCCACACTCAACTGCCGGGCGCTAATAGTGGCCATCGGGTTGATCGGCTCTTCCTTTGATGTGCGTGCAACTACTTTCACTTCTTCCAGTTCCTTATTGAGTTCTTCCATTGCTGCATTCAGTACCACTTCTTTCCCTGAACCTACCAGCACTTCACGGAACAAATAATTCTGATACCCGATAAAGCTAACCATCAGGTCGTATCGTCCCGGTTTGATATTCCACAGGCGAAACCGGCCGTTCTCATCCGTGATTGTCCCTAACTGCGGATCGCTACCGACAATAACAACCGTGGCCCCGGGCAGAGGCGACTGTGTGATGACATCGACTACTTTCCCGCGAATTACCTGTCCTCCGGGTTGTGACCAACCCACATTCCTAACCATCACAAAAAGAAAAAAAAGAAGGAGTTTCCTGCTCATTGTTTATTTGTTTTACTTGTTTTTCATTGCTTGCCAAAGTTCACCTAATACCCTATTTTTGACAATACTGAAAAATCAGTATTATGACCGAAGAACAGCCAAGACCTCATTGGTCTGAACTTGAATTTAATCCGAAGAAGCTAGATTATTCCATTCTCGACCGTCATGTCGAATTTCTGGAATCGATCAAATCAGTGCATAACAGTGCTGTTTCCATATACGACATGGCTAAAATGCAGCACGTCTACATCTCCTCAACTTTTGAAGGCTTGTTGGGCTGGGACCTGGAAGAGGCAGGCAAACCCGGTCACGCGTATATTGATAGCCGGATGCACCCCGAAGACCTGGAACATCTAAACAAGGTTTCATCTGTTTTCTTTGAGCTGATTTTGAAAGTAAAAAAAGAAGACCGCACCAATATGGAACATTACAAAATGGTGATGGATTACCGGACAAAAGGGAAAGACGGCTTGTATGTCAGGGTAATTGAGCAACACAAGTTGCTGGAATTGGATGCCGATGACAACGTATGGTTGTCGCTAAGCATGCTCGATATGTCTCCCGACCAGGATCTTCAAAGTCGTTGCCGCTACCGGCTGGTCAATTCAAAAACCGGGGAATTATATCATGTCCCAAAGGGAAATCAGGATTCGAGCCTCAGCATGCGCGAACAGGAAATCCTTCAACTGCTCGCCAAAGGATTAATCAGCAAGCAAATTGCCGACCAGCTATTTATTTCGGTCAACACCGTCAACACGCACCGTCAACGGATTCTTGAAAAACTCGATGTCAGCAACACGACAGAGGCCGTACAACACGCCAGTCGGCTGGGGCTAATCCAGTAAGAGTAGAAATCTCAACATTCCCCCTCAAAACCTTAAATTCAGGGACAAAAATTATTACGATTTAAACGTAAATGACCGTTGGATGATGTAGGTGATCACAATGACAATCCCGGTAGTCAGTATTTTGGAAGGTGTAGGGTAAAAGCCGAAATGCTCAACAAAAAGTTTCAGCAGTGCATAGTTGAGAAAAATATTCAGCATAGCCACCGCAAAATAGCGGAACAACTGAATCCGGCCTCTCAAGATTGATTCGGGAAACACCATCGTCCGCATCAGCATAAAGCCAATTGGGAAAGTAATACCGAAAGCAATAATAAACGCAGCAATATGAGGGCTAATCGAACCAAAGACAGGGACATCGATGATTTCCTTATCAAGCACAAAGTTGTAGGAGATGAAATACAGGAAAATATCAAGTAAAGTATTTGACCCACCCAAAGCCAAATACCGGAAGGTTTGCAAATCCATAAACGGACGGAAAACCGGATAAAAAAAGTCTACAATATTGAGGACAAAGTCTTTTGTCCTGACGAATTTCACCGAATCAGCCATATCTCGAATCGAAAATCTAATGCGTTAATTTTTCTCTTTTTCCGAACCACAAACAGTTCTCGTACAAATTCCGGCAACAAGTAAGTCAATATTTTTCAAAGAGAAAAGGTCTTTTTCAATTTAGCTCCCCGCTCAGTCCACTCAACAGTAGCACATTCCGCATAAAAGTCGTGTTCAAAAAACAGGATGAAGTTTTTCGCAGCTGCCTCTTTCAGAAAAGCCTCCTTCTCTTCCATGGCGGTCACGGGGTACAAATCGTACGATGCCAGCCATACAACCGGGATATTGGCCACGGTCGGGATCAGGTCCGACATGTACACGTATGTTTTTCCTTCAGTTTCAATGAAAGGGATCATCTGCCCGGGAGTATGCCCATCAAACATCCGGACTGAAAACCCGGGGAACAATTCGCAATTCCCTTCAACCAGTTGCATGTTGCCTTCCGTTTCAGGAAGTCCAGAATCTCCGGATAATAAGCAGCCCTTTCCCTGATATTTGAAACTTTTGAATGTTCCCACTGTTTTTTGCTGCACCAATAAGTGGCATTCGGGAACAAAAGTTTCAACTCACCACCTTCCCTCACCACGGCACCATTGCAATGGTCCCAATGGAGGTGGGTAAACACAACATGGGTAATATCGTTGACCGAATAACCAAGTTCGGCAAGCGATTTTGGCAAGGCATCAGTTTCTTCGTGCCCGTTGTTTCGTCTCACTTTCCCGGGGTAATGATCACCCACCCCGGACTCGACTAATATTTTGCGATCGCCCTGGTCAATAAGCAAACACCGCAATGTCAAACGGGTCACATTGTTTTCATCGGCCGGGTAAACTTTCGACCACATCGGCTTTGGGATCACACTGAAAAGAGCTCCGCCGTCGCACGAAAAATGACCGGCATGAATCGGAAATAACTTCATTTTTTATACACTGAATGTTTATCTTTGAACTTTTGCAAAGATAAGGATATGCACATTCATTTTATAGCCATTGGCGGAAGTGCCATGCACAACCTGGCCATTGCCCTGCACAAAAAAGGATATCATGTTACCGGATCGGATGACGAAGTTTTTGAACCATCGAAAAGCCGGCTGAAAAGTCACGGCTTATTGCCGGAACGGGAAGGCTGGTTTCCGGAGAACATTTCGCCTGAACTCGATGCTGTTATTCTTGGCATGCACGCCCGGCAGGACAACCCGGAGCTGATCAGGGCGCAAGAACTTGGATTGAAAATTTATTCGTACCCGGAGTACCTGTACGAGCAAACAAAAGATAAAACCCGCGTTGTGATTGGCGGATCGCACGGGAAAACAACAATCACCTCGATGGTGATGCACGTTTTGAAAACCAACAACATCGATTTTGACTACATGGTTGGCGCCAACCTCGATGGTTTCGATACAATGGTATCGCTAAAGGGAGACACAAAGGTTGCCGTTTTTGAAGGCGACGAGTACCTTTCATCGCCCATTGACCGCCGTCCCAAATTTCATCTGTATCACCCACACATTGCCCTGCTTAGCGGTATTGCCTGGGACCATCTCAACGTGTTTCCCACTTTTGAAAATTACGTGGAACAGTTTCAGGTTTTTGCTGATAAGATAAAAGAAAACGGTTCGCTGATTTATTTTGAAGGGGACGGGAACCTGCAACAGATAGCGGCAAACGTGCGAAAAGATGTAAATGCCATTGCCTACCGGGAACACGAATCGATTGTTGAAAACGGTATCACTTACCTGAAAAATGGCGACCGGCAAATCCGCCTGCAGGTGTTTGGCGACCACAACCTGCAAAATATCACCGGGGCAAAACTGGTTTGCTCGCAAATTGGCATTTCGGACGAACAATTTTACCAGGCAATGACTTCTTTTAAAGGAGCTGCCCGCCGGCTCGAGGTGCTTTCGGAAAATGGAAGTTGCACTGTTTTTTACGATTTTGCCCACTCGCCTTCGAAACTGAAGGCCACAACGGCAGCCGTGAAAAAGCAGTTCGACAACCGGCAGCTCGTTGCCGTCATGGAGTTGCACACCTTCAGCTCGTTGAAAAAAGAATTTTTGCCACAATATGAAGGATGCATGAACGAAGCAGATGAAGCCTTCGTGTTCTTCAATCCCAAAACCATTGAACACAAAAGATTAGAACCAATAACGAAGGAAGAGGTCGCCGATGCCTTCAACAAAAACGGGCTGAAAGTTTATACTGATCCGACAGAACTGTTTGGGTTACTTAGCGAACAAAACTGGGAAAACAAAAATCTGCTGATCATGACTTCGGGCAACTTTTCAGGGCAAAACCTGAAAGAAATTGCCACGGAAATTACCGGAAACCCGGTTCACTAAAAAACACAAACACCTCGAACACCATGAAGAAAATAATTTTATTTGCTGCTTTTAGTGCATTAGTCCTTGTAGCAGGAGCTCAGAAGAAAGATGCCAAACTATGGAAAAAAGCCCTGAAAATGCACGAACATGCCCTGACCGTGGATACGCATTGCGACACCCCGATGCTTTTGCTGAAGGATGGTTTTGATGCCGGAGAAAAACACCAGGCGCCACAAAGTCGGGTCGACTACCCCCGAATGAAAGAAGGTGGGCTGGATGCTATGTTCTTTGCCGTTTTCACGGGGCAAAAGCCACGTACCGATGAAAATTATGCCAACACCTATCACCTGGCACACCAGATGCTTGACTCGATTTATTCGTCATTAGAGAAAAACCAACAAACTGCCGCTTTAGCACTCTTAGCAGAAGATGCTGCCAAAATTGAAAAGACAGGCAAACGGGCCATTTATATCGGGATGGAAAACGGGTTTCCCCTTGCCAAAGACATCAACCGGGTGAAGGAGTTTTACGATCGCGGCGTTCGGTATATCACACTCTGCCACTCGTTCCACAATGACATCTGCGACTCTTCGAGCGACAAGGCCGAGCCTGAACACAATGGTGTGAGCGACTTTGGGAAAGACGTGATTGCCGAAATGAACCAGCTGGGCATGATGATCGATTGCTCGCACATGTCGGACAAATCATTTTCCGATGTGATCAAATACAGCAAAGCCCCGGTTATCGCGTCACACAGCAGTGTGCGTTCGGTTTGTGACCACAACCGCAACATGAGCGACGAAATGATTAAAACCCTGGCAGCGCATGGAGGTGTGATCCAGATTTGTTTGCTGGATGTGTACGTGAAAGAACCGGACACCACCCTGGTGCGTTACCAGTTACAGCAGCAACTTGAAAA
>JBNKTK010000125.1:0-10939 GCA_050298035.1 Mangrovibacterium sp.
TGGTCAATTCCATTATATGTTCAAAGCTCTCAGGGGAGCTCGTTTCAAGGCTTTCCAGCGTGGTTGCCAGGTATTGTTCCGCCAAAAACAAGTTTAATTTTTCTTGTTCATGAAAACGTTTCGTTTCAGCTATGTCCTTTTTCATGAGTTGAAGGATCAGCTCAATCCGGGCATGGTGATCTTTGTTTTTTATATTGATGATCAATTGCCCGATGCTATCCCTGATTTGGTCACGCAAACTAATTGTCGCGGCAAATGGGTTGTCTTCATATAATGCCCGAAAGCTGTCAACATCAATTGGTTTTCCGTAATTGATCACCATGCTGCGGTTAAAATGCCAGTAGTGGTCGTAGTCAATACCGATAGGTACTACTTTCAGGTTCATGGCGAAATTGTTCTTTTCTTCGGCCTGGAATGCAATGCGGGGAATGGCCTTTTTATGCGGGAGCATTTGGTGCCTCCCGGAATGTACTGCTTCGGGAAAAAGTCCAATGGCTTTTCTTTTTTCGAGAACGGAAATGAGCTTTTTGAAAATCTCCTCGTTCCTGAACAGGTTATTTCTTCCGTCACGGATGCGGTAAACAGGCAATATTTTCAGAAAGCGCAAAATGGGGCGTGTAAATTTCAGGTTGAAGATGTCGGCACGGGCCAGCCAAACGGGTTGGGTCTTGTTGGTGCAGAGGATTGCCAGGGGATCCATTAGTGCATTCTGATGGTTTGCAGCAAAAATGACCGGGCAATTTGTGGGGAGATTTTCTTTTCCGTGAACGGTGATTTTATCATGACAAAACCACATGCCAAATTTTACCACAAGCTTGAGTACCGCATATCCGGGCGACCATTTATCCATACCATGTAAAAGTTATTTTCGGGACCAAAACGTTATCCGAACAATGTTTAGGAAGAATAAACCTGATGATGAAAAGTATAACCGGACATCGGGAGGTGACTCTAACGGAACATTTATAAGGAACCAACTTGGTTTGATTGGATAAAAATAAAAAACTATTGACAGATCGGGTATGCCTGTCAATAGTTCTTTAACAGCCGCCATGTGCTGTAAATGGTAAGGGAAAGGTCTTTTTTATTTCTTTTCGATAAATGAGATCAGCTTTTTCGCGATTTCAGTATTTTCCATGATGCCGGAGAACTGATCGGCGCCGGGGCCAAATGCAAATACCGGAATCATTACGGCAGTATGGTTTCCCCAGACAAATGCTCCTTTTACCATGCCGGTTTCCATGTTGCCACCGGTAATTGCCAGCCCGCCTGTCTCATGGTCCGCTGTAACCACAATCAGCGTTTGCTTGTCTTTTGCCGCAAACTCAAGTGCTTTCCCAATTGCCTGGTCAAAGTCAAGCACCTCTTCGGCAACGTAAATCATGTTGTTTTGATGGCAGCCCCAGTCAATTTGCGATCCTTCTACCATCAGGAAAAATCCGTCTTTGTCCTGGTTTAAAATATCGATGGCCGTTTTTGTGGCTTTGGGTAACATGCCGTTGCGGAGCGGAGCACCTTCGTTATGTTCGGGAGCAGTGAGCCCGGCCAACTTGCCTGATTTAACCGTCTCAATTTCATCCATATTTTGAAGCACTTGATAGCCTTTCTGTTTCAGGTCGACAGTCAGGTCGCGGCCATCTTTCCGGTTGGTAAAGTGTTTGTAGCCACCGCCGATAAAAACATCAATGTCCGTTTTAAGGAAATCGCCTGCAATTTCTTCGTACATATTGCGCGAAGGTTGGTGTGCAATAAAGGAAGCCGGTGTGGCATGGGTAATTGCCGAGGTGGAGACCAGGCCGGTCGCTTTGCCCTTTTGTTCGGCAATCTCGAGCATCGTTGGGTGCGGAACAGTGTCTGTGTCAACACCTATTGCCCCGTTGTACGTTTTGTATCCGCTTGAAAGCGCTGTGCCTCCCGCTGCCGAATCGGTAATGTAGTCGCTGGCCGATTGGGTTTTCGAAAAACCAACATGTTTAAAATTGTCGAGGAACAAATGCCCTCCGTTTGCAGTAATCCCCGCAAAAATTTGTGCTGTTCCCATCCCGTCACCAATCATCAGGATGATATTCTTAGGTTTTGAGGAAGAGGGAGATTCCTCGTAGTTTTTTACCTCGTACTTTGCCCCGCCGCGATAAACTTTCAACGAATCTTCTGTTGATACCGTTTTGTAGTTCTCCTGAGCTATTGCAGGAAAGAAAACAAGTAAACTTACCAGTGCAATCAGTAATTTCTTCATTTTGTATGCAATTATTTTAGTTGTTACAGGAATATTCCCGGAACTTGTTTGCAGGTGAGTCAGGCTGATTGATTTTTTGATTTGGACAGTAAAAATAATCAGAAAAATAAACTGGCGAGTGATATCATCATTAATAATTGATTAAAACGGATTGGATGGCCTGGTAGGAAGTGTTTGCTGCGGTTAGCCTGTAACTTTTTCCCCGGCGTCCCATGTTTCCCGGTCAAATCCCTCGGTAAGCGAAAACAGTATTTTTGTTTCAGTAACGACTGTTTTTAATATTCCAAGAACGATAAAGTCGGAAATTATTTGTTCTGCCTTTTTGTAGGTAATGCCAGCTTTTCTTGAAAATGCCGATTGACTGATGGTTTCATTTCGGTCAAGGAAATCAAGCAGGAATTTCTCTGCCGTTGAGTAGTTGATCAGGATGCCTTTTGGGCTTTTTTGTTTGCGCCAGGCTTCAATCATGATTTTGTTGGCAAGCTTGTTCTCGTCATCTTTCCTGAAATAGGCGAGCCATTTCCCTGATTCATCCCGGGCAAAATGAGGCTTGTCGGGGCTGCTTTCTACATTGATCTCCAAAACAACTTTCCCTTCTTCCCAATGCTGGCGGGTGGTGAAACGGATTTCATGCTTGCTGTAAATTTTGGCCGCCGATTCAATCATGTAATATTCTTCATCCGACCGGACCCCCGCAATATTCCCATTGTCTTTGACGCCAATCAGTAGCCGACCGCCGTCGGTATTGGCAAATGCAACCAATGATTTTGCAATTTTCTTCGAATCGCTGATACAATATTTGAAATCCTGGGTTTGGTGTTCACCTTCCCGGATCATTTTCATTAAAAGTGAACTCACAATTAAACTGGTTCAAAAAAATCAAAATAAGATGGCTCTACACATCAATGCCGAAAAGTATCCGTACCAGGTAGCCTAATCCAAACGAAATTAACCCGACAACTGTACTGAGAATGACCATCTCCCAGAAACGTTTCCGGAAAGGCTGGTCGTTGGCAACCGAAATGTAGTAGCTGTAAAAGAACACCACTAAAACGGAGTCAATCACGGACATGATCAGCGCCATGAAGGGCGATGTGAAAATGAGGTAGGGGGCAACCAGGAAAACCACGGCAACGATATAGGCAATCCCCGTGAAAATGGCTGATTTTACAGCTCCTTCATGCTTTCCTTCCGATTTGTTCGACAGGTATTCCGAGGTTGACATAGACAGCGCCCCGGCAATCCCGGCAATAATTCCGGCAAGAGCAACCAGTGTCGTATTCTGAAGTGCAAAGGTCAACCCTGCAAGTGTTCCCAGTATTTCAACAAGCGCATCGTTCAAACCCAGTACAATCGAGCCGATGTATTCCAGTTTATCTTCCTTCAGCATTCCAATAAGCTGATGTTCGTGGGCATTTTCATCTTTCCCGATTGAAATGGCCTCCGGGATTTCATGCTCAATCTCACTGTAGTTGATCTGCGCTTTTTCCTCGCCTTTTTCCATCAGCTTTATGCCGAATGTTATGCCAAAGAGCCGGGCAATCCAGTAAAATTTGCGGATTTCCCAGTTGCTTGGGGCTACTTCGCGTCCGGTATAGCTTTTCCAAATGTTATAGTGGCGCAATTCGTCATCGGCAATCTGGCTCAGAACGGTTGCATTGTTTTTGTCTTTCATGCTCTTTGCCAGTCGCTTGTATATGTTGTATTCCGTAATCTCGTTGCGTTGGGCAATTATCAGTTGTTTCCTGACTTCGGGAGAAATTGGTTTTCGTTCCATCGTTTTTAATTTTTTAACCATTCGTAAAGTTGATAATGTTCGGCTGTCATGCCGAGTTTCTCGTAAACTTTGTGGGCGGTCAGGTTGCCTTTCTCGGCATATAACCTGATCCCTTTTAGTTTATGGTCGTCATTTACTAATGACTGAATGTGGCGATACATGTTTTTATATACGCCTTTGCCCCGGTAGGAGGGCATAACATACACAGATTGCACCCAAAGCACGGTGCCGTTTCGCCAGTCGCTCCATTCAAAAGTGGTGAGGAGCGATGCAATGACCCGGCCATTTTCTTCTGCCACATAATAATTCCCTTTCGAGGGATCGTCGAAAACGGCTTTCACACCTAATGCCACTGTTGGCGGATCGAGGTGGATGTTTTCCGTTTCGAGGGCCATGTCCAGTTGAAACTGGGTGATGGCTTTGGCGTCGGTTGGGACAGCTTTTCGTACAATCATTTTTTTGAGAAAATTTGAAGTTCAAAAATAGTAAAAGTAGCTTTACCGGCCTGAACCTTTAAGTCAGATTGGATGAAAATTATTGTTACCTCCCAAAATCCTGTAAAAATAAATGCTGCGGTTAAAATTTTTCAATCTTGTTTTGACGATGAGGTTGAAGTTGCCACGGTGAGTGTTCCTTCCGAAGTGACTGATCAACCACGCAGTGAAGGCGAAACATTGCTTGGTGCACAAAACCGGGTTCGTAATGCGATTGCAACCGGGTTTTCGGGTGATTATTTCGTTGGTATTGAAGGAGGGATTGAGGTGATGAACGGGCGCATGTTCGCATTTGCCTGGATTGTTGTTTCTGACGGGAAAAACGTGGGTGAAGCGCGGACGGCCACCTTCGAACTGCCCCATGAAGTGAGCCGGCTGATTTTTCAGGGGCTTGAGCTGGGCGATGCCGATGACCGGGTATTTCAAAAAGAAAACTCAAAACAGAAAAACGGGGCGGTGGGCTTGCTGACCCACGACCGGCTTACACGGGAAACGCTATATGCCCAAGCCATGACTTTGGCGCTGATCCCTTTCTTAAACCGCAAGTTGTATGACCTGACTGATTGATCGGGCTACTTTGCCAGGTTCATTTTTTTGAGCACATGTTGCAGGCTGATCTTATCTTCCGATAACATGATGATCTGGATTTTATGCTCGTCGAGGCTGGTTTTAGCTTTCGGCCCAATCTCGCCCGTAACTATTTTCTCAACATTCTGGCCTTTCAGCAACTTAACTACGTTTGGTGCAACATCGTGTTCATCTTCGCAATAAGGATTGGGTATAAACTGTGTTGTTTCACCGTCGGTCAGTAAAAAATAAGGGCAGCGGCCAAACCGCAAATCCATGCTCGATGTCAGTTTTTTATCAGTAGCGCTTATTGCAATCATCGTTGTGTGTATTTATAATTTCGGATTGATTCCTTCTTGTTCATTCAGTACATCCCAGTATTCAACAGCCCTGCGCGTATGAGGGATAACTATTGTGCCGCCAACCAGGTTGGCAATTGAGAATACCTCAAACACTTCCTCGTTGGTCACACCGAGTTCATGGCATTTTTCCAGGTGGTATTTGACGCAATCATCACAGCGCAAAACCATGGATGAAACCAGTCCCAGCATTTCCTTCGTTTTTGTTGAAAGGGCTCCTTCCTGGTAAGCAAGCGTATCGACACTGTAAATCCGCTTCATGACTTTATTGTCTGAGGCCAGGATTTTTTCGTTCATTTTTGCCCGGTATGTTCTGAATTCATCAATCAGGTTGCTCATAGATTATCGTTTACTACATTGCCGATTAACGTGGTTTGCGTGCATTTTTCAATCCTAACAGTAACACGATCACCGGTTGTAAAGTTTAAATTAGGGAACACAACAACCTTATTTTGTGAGCTGCGGCCAAAGAATTCACTTTTATTCTTTTTAGATGGCCCTTCAACCAGTACTTCAAATGTTTTTCCAATGTCGGCCTTATTGCTTTCGAGTGATAACCGGTTTTGCAGTTCGATAATTTCATTCAGACGGCGGATTTTTACATCCTCGGGTACGTCGTCATCCAGGTGTTTGTGGGCATAGGTTCCCGGCCGTTCAGAATATTTAAACATGAAGGACATGTCGAATTTTGCCCACTCCATCAGTGACAGTGTTTCCAGGTGTTCTTCTTCGGTTTCGGTACAGAAGCCTGAAAATACATCGGTGGAGATGCCGCAATCCGGGATTATTTCGTGGATAGCGCGGATGCGGTCCATGTACCATTCCCGGTCATATTTTCGGTTCATCAGTTTCAGGATGCGCGAACTTCCCGACTGCAAGGGCAGGTGGATGTGCCTGCAAATGTTTGGGTAAGCGGCAATCATTTTAAGTACCTTGTCCGACATGTCTTTCGGGTGCGAAGTTGTAAACCGGAAACGTACTTCCGGCGCTTCTTTGGCAACCATCTCGAGCAGGTGCCAGAATTTTACCGGTTTGCGTTCGCCTTCGGGCAGCCATTTGTACGAGTTTACGTTTTGTCCCAACAGCGTAACTTCTTTGTATCCCTTCTGCTGCAAATCGCGAACTTCATTCAAGATGTCCTGCGGGTCGCGGCTACGCTCTCTTCCCCGGGTGTAGGGAACAATACAGTAAGTGCAAAAATTATTACATCCCCGTGTTATGCTGACAAAACCGGATATGGATTTTTCGCCAATCCGGACCGGTGTAATTTTATCGTAGGTTTCAATTTCCGAAAGTTCAACATTGATGGCAGCTTCCTTGTCTGTGGCTTTGTCCATTAAGAAAGGGAGGTCGCGGTATGCGTCCGGCCCGGCAACCAAATCAACAGCATCGTGTTCCAGGAATTTATCGCCAACCCGTTCTGCCATGCACCCAAGAATGCCCACTACCAGTTTCTTATTTCTCCTTTTGAAACCTTTCAGGTGGTCAAGCCGTCCCCAAATGCGTTGTTCGGCATTGTCCCTTACCGAGCAGGTGTTGATGAAAATGGCATCAGCTTCCTCGGCTGTCTGGCAAAGTTCAAACTGTCTCTCCTGAAGAATGGCTGCCACTACCTCACTGTCTGCAACATTCATCTGGCAACCGTACGTTTCGATAAACAATTTCTTTTGGTTCATTGATTTTTGAATAAGCCTGCAAATTTATTGATTTTGAACCGAATTGGAAATTATCTTTGGGGGCAAAATAGGAATGTTGACTAAATAGTTGAATGAGGCTCCGTTGCAGGAGGATAATGTGAATTTTTCATTTTTTTTAACGACACTCTAAACGCAGGATTCTTCTATTAAATCATTTCGCATTATATTTGCACTTTTAAAGGACATCACCTATGAAGTTTTCGATTGTTGGGATCATCTTACTCCTTTTTCAGCTGAGCGTTTGGGCTCAGGAGATATCCTGCAAACCTTCTGCTGGGACTTCACCGGCAAAGAATCTACTTCAAAATCTTCAACTTCAGCAAGATTCCCGTATTGATAGTTTACTGCTTCGATATGTCGAGATTAACAAACGCCGCGAGGGTACTGATGGTTTCCGTGTCGAAATTTATTTCAGTTCCGGAACTGGCGCCAGGGAAGAGGCCCTGAAAGTTAAAACCGCGTTTCTGAAAGCATATCCTGATGAAACGGCTTATATGTCATTTCAAAGCCCCAATTTTAAAGTTCGAGTGGGTGATTGCCGGACAAAAAATGAAGCGCTGAGTTTGAAGGAGAAAATCAGTAGAAACTATCCAAATGCATTTATAGTCCCGGATATTATTCAATTTCCAAAATTATATACAGACACCAAACAGCAATGAGTGAATTGATTAAACACGAGTGTGGAATTGCGCTGATCCGATTGAGAAAACCGCTAAGCTATTATCAGGAAAAATATGGGACATGGCAATACGGTTTAAATAAACTCTACCTTTTAATGGAAAAACAACACAACCGCGGGCAGGATGGTGCCGGAGTGGTGAGTGTTAAATTAAATCTGAGGCCAGGTCAGGAGTATATTAGCCGGTATCGCTCAATTGAACAGAACCCGATTAAAGATGTATTTGATAAGGTTGGGAAAAGTGTTAAAAAAGCAATAAAAGCTGGGAAAAACATCAATGATCTAAACTGGGTTTACGAAAACATGCCTTATGCGGGTGAGCTGTATTTGGGACACCTTCGTTACGGGACTTTTGGAAATAACAGCATTGAGTTTGTGCATCCGGTGATGCGGCAAAATAACTGGAAATCGCGCACGCTGGTTTTGGCGGGCAACTTCAACCTGACCAATACCGATGAGCTTTTCCAAAAATTGATTGATCTGGGGCAGCACCCCAAAAACTATACAGATACGGTTACTGCACTTGAAAAAGTCGGTCATTTCCTTGATGAAGAAAACCAGTACCGCTTCCGCCAATATAAAAATGAAGGTTTTACAAACCGCGAAATTTCCCCGTTGATTGAGAAAAACCTGGATGTGCAGAGTATCCTGGAGAATGCCAGTAAGGACTGGGACGGTGGCTATGCGATGGCCGGTTTAATTGGTCATGGCGATGCATTTGTTGCACGCGACCCATGGGGAATTCGTCCGGCGCATTACTATGTGGATGACGAAGTTGTTGTGGTGGCTTCGGAGCGCCCGGTCATCCAAACGGTAATGAATGTCAGTGGTGACCTGGTGAAGCAAATCAATCCGGGAGAAGCCCTGATTATCAAGAAAGATGGTAGTGTCTCCTCACAAATGGTACGTGTTCCGCATAAGCGTAAGTCATGCTCGTTCGAGCGGATTTATTTCTCACGGGGCAGTGATAAGGATATTTACCAGGAAAGAAAAGCGTTGGGGCATTTATTGGCTCCCACGATTTTAAAAGCAGTTGACTTTGATGTTAAGAATACAGTTTTCTCATACATTCCAAACACATCTGAAACGGCCTTCTATGGATTGATGAAGGGGGTTCGTGAACACTTGCTGGCTTGGAAAAAAGAACAGATTCGTTCACGGAACGGAGGAATGCCTGAGGAGGAACTGGAAGAGATTATTTCGCTGGAGCCGCGTGTGGAAAAAATCGCGATCAAGGACGTAAAATTGCGGACTTTTATTGCTGACGATGCCAGTCGTGATGACCTGGTGGCCCACGTGTACGATGTTACTTATGGTGTTATCCAGGAAGATAAGGATACGTTGGTGATTATTGATGACTCAATTGTCCGTGGGACGACCTTGAAGAAAAGTATTTTGAAAATACTCGACCGGCTTCATCCAAAGCGGATTATAGTTGTTTCATCGGCACCTCAAATCCGCTATCCGGATTGCTATGGTATTGATATGGCAGTGCTTGGAAAGTTTATCGCTTTTAATGCCGCAATCGAGTTGCTTAAAGATCACAATATGGAGCAGTTGATTGATGACGTTTACAATAAATGTAAAGCGCAGCAGAACTTGCCGAAAGAAGAGATCGTCAACTATGTGAAAGAAATTTATCGTCCGTTTACCGCAGAACAGATTTCGGCAAAAATTGCAGAACTGTTGAAGCCTGATGGTTGCAGGGCAGAAATTGATATCGTATATCAGAGTGTTGAGAACCTGCATTTGGCTTGTCCGAACGATACGGGTGACTGGTATTTTACCGGCGACTATCCAACGCCAGGCGGGAATAAGGTCGTGAATACTTCCTTTATTAATTATGTGGAAGGTTTTGAAGGAAGAGCATATTAGAAGAAAAATATTGCAGCATAAAAAAAGCAGGTCGATTGGCCTGCTTTTCTGTTTTTATGACGATTTGTTTGTTTATTTGATTTCAGGGAAAGCGTCATGCTTGTCCTTGATGTATGTTTCAATGTGACGGTCCTTTTTTGCTTCGTAAATATCTTTGATTGTTACGATAATGCCGGTTTCTTCCACGTCCCCAAAGCGATCGTTCAATACCGTTCCGAATGTTTTCATCGAAGGGCTCAGGTTCATGTAGGCGTTGATGAGCGGCGGGATGTTCTCTCCATGTTCACGCACCCGTTGAACCAGGATTTTATAGTCTTCGTTGTATGATCCGCCATTAAAGATATTGTCCATGGCTTGAAGGTCGAAATCAAGGTCCATTGGTTTTTTCGGGCTAACCAGGTTGTCGTGGTCGCGGAAATATTTTTGGAAGAAATACAGGATCAGGTTACGGGCATCAATGTTGAAGTGTGTGTACATTGTGACCTTGCCAAAGAAATATTTTATCTCGGGATGGTCAACGGTCAGCGCTCCCAGTCCGTCCCATAAATTATCAAGTGCAAAAAGCGCTTTGGCGCCTGCTTTGCTCGATTGATAGGTTGGTTGAACAAATGATCGGCCAAGTTCGAGCGTGTGTGGAAGGTAATCTTTGATGAATTCTTCCGAAAAATGGAACAGGCGGGAAGTTGCCAGTTTTACTTCGCCGTTTTCATCCAGTGGAAGTCCTTCGCACAAAATGTAGCGGTAGCCTCCCAGTATTTCCTGTGCATCCGGATCCCATACAATAAGTTGTTTGTAGGGGTTCTCGTTTATGTCATATTGGTCAATGTCCAGGTCTTTGCCGGTACCGCCACCTGCATCACGAAAAGTGATTTCGCGCAGCCGGCCGATTTCATGCATGATGTTTGGGGAGTCGTGGTAGGTTACCACGTAAATCTCATTGGCACCTTTGTTGGTCTTCCTTAGCAACTTTTCCGGAGTTAATTCTGCCAGAATTGCCTCTTTCGCTACAGGTGCAGCAATATCCTTCATACTTAGTTTGCTTAATTTTACTGAGCTACAAAGCTAAAAAAAATAATTAAGAGTTGTTTTTTCAATCCCCATCGAATTTAATGGGCTTTTTGTTTTGGGAGAGTGTATAAAATATCTTTTACCGTGTCGGCCCACTCTTTTTGGCTTTTTGATTTGTCGAACGTGCTGTAAGGGATTGGTTTACCAAATGTTAGTGTGAATTCCTGGTTTTTGTGTTTAAATGTTT
>JBNKTK010000126.1:0-10894 GCA_050298035.1 Mangrovibacterium sp.
TAAAGTTGATATACCTTTTCGGCATTTTTGTAAAAAATGAGTTCCTGTTCGTCATTGCTCAATTTCGAAATCACCTTTTTGACCAACTGAAGCCACTCCTTATAGTGGGTTGCCACCAGGCAAACCGGCCAGTCGGACCCGTATAGCAAACGTTTAGGTCCAAACGCTTCAAGTACCGTATCAAAATAAGGTTGCAGCTGTTCCTCTGTCCAGTTTTTATAATCAGCTTCCGTCACCATCCCGCTGATTTTGCAACTGACGTTTTCCCGCTTGGCCAATTCTTTCAGGTTCTTTGCCCATGGTTCAATTTCATTGGCCTTAATCCGTGGTTTGGCAATATGGTCAAGTACAAACTGCTGATCAGGGTGTTGATCGACAAAGCGAATGGTATTGGGCAATTGGTGCTCAAAAATCAGGATATCGTAAACCAGCCCCAAGTTTTTCAAAAGTGACACCCCCCTGTTGAAATCCTTTCCCAGTATAAATTCCGGATCAGGCTCTCCCTGCACCACATGCCGAACGGCCTTCAGCCATGAGTTTGCCGCATATTCTTCCAGTAGTGGTTGAATGCTCTCGTCAGCCAAAGGAAGCCAACCAACAACGCCACGCATAAAATCATTTTCGGATGCCAATTGGAGCAACCATCTCGTTTCCTCCAGATTCTGCCTTGCCTGAACAGTTACAACTCCGTCAACACCAGCACCGGCCAGTATCGTTTTCAAATCGGCCGGCAAAAAACTTTTGCGTATTGTGGCCATTTCGTCGTCAATCCAGTCAAACTCAACCGGATTATAATTCCAATAATGATGATGTGTATCAATAATCATAGCCAGATATTTTACAGATAGGGATATTCAGCATCAACAACTCCTTCAGCTTTCAACTCTTTCCAGAAAGCCGCGGGGAATTCTTCATTTAAAACCACTTTATTATGAGCCATACGCTTGGGCTTGCTCGGGTTTAACGCCACAGCAGCAATTTGCGGGGCCGAAAGGGCAAATTTCAAACAAGCATCGCCTGGCTGTATTTCGAATTTTTCACAAACACTGAAAAATTTCTCCCGCCAGGCAAACAAATGCTGGTCTGCAGGATTTTGGGGATCAACAACCCGGTAATCAAAGTAATCGCCACCAGTTAAAAAGCCGGCATTAAAAATTGCCGAGTTGATGACACCAACCCCGTCTTCACCTAATTGTTTCAGAAAATCAATCATTTCTTTCGGATGGTGGTATATCGTAAATTTATTGGCAAACATTACCCAATCGAACTTTACCTGCCCATAAAGTTCTTTAATGGTAAGCCAGTCTTTCGAGCCAATACCTACAGCTTTTACTTGGCCTTTTTCCTTCAGTTCAAACAGAGCCCGGTATGCTTCAAGAATATCTGCTACCCGTTGTTCGCGGTCATTCTCGTCGACAGCGGCCATCAGATACTCATCCGGATCGTGCACCGAAACCACTTCAGGCTTATACTTTCCGCCGAGCAGTTCACAACCTTGCTGGTAGCACTCCAGGATACCGGAATAGCTGATTTTTTGAACGGCATCGTATTTCAGGTTTGCCCAGGCACCCGGTTCAAAGGTTGGCTCCGGGGTCTCGAGCGGAACCCGGTACCATCCCAGCTTATTGCTGATGGTGATCTGGTCGGGAGATATCCCCAATTGTTCGAGGCCCTGCCCGATAACCTCCAGCGCCAGGCCGGCGCCATACTTTCCGGCACTGTCAATCATCACTTTTCCTTCCGCAACGTTAAACCATTCCCGCATCAGTGAAAGTTTCTCATCCATGCTCAGTTCGCGGTAAAGATTTCCAAGGTAACTTGTCCCGTAAATAATCGGGGGGCAAGTCAGTCCGGTTTTTCCCAATTGTTTTGTCGCCATAGTTATTCCTCAATTTCTTTTAATTGTCCTTCGCCTGCTGCGTATTCCGCCTGTTGATCCATTTCGTATATCCGTTCCATAAGTTGCCATTTTTCGTCTGCTGTAGCATTCGAAGAGCTAACCTGAAACTGCGAAACATAAGCTTCCCATTCAGCCTGCCGGGGCTTGCCGGCAAGTTCGGCCATCGCTTTTTCGTGGTCAAAGTCGGCTACGGTATCCATAATCATAAACAAACGGTTCCCATTGATGTAGATTTCCATATCCAGGATTCCTACCTCTTTCATTCCCTGGGTAATTTCGGGCCATGCTTTTCCCTTTGCATGTACTAATTTGTATGCTTCAATCAAACCGGGATCGTTCGCCAGCAACAAGGTTTTGCAGTATCTTTTGTATTTCATTTTAACTATTTTTTGATACAAAAATCCAACATAGCAACACATTAAACAAGCACAAACACCGAAAACTTCCCCACAAAGGCCTTCGCAAAGCTTTGCGGAAAGAAAAAAATGTTCTAAAACAGGCAAGGTCAGGCACCGACCGGGGTGATAATCACTGAAAAGTTTATTTTTGCACAACACGTAACAATTATGGGCAACCGGCATGTTTCATTAAAAGATTTGGCCAGGGAACTAGGCGTTTCAATTTCGACAGTTTCAAGGGCATTGAAGGATCATCCTGACATCAGTGAAGAAGTCAGGTTAAAAGTGAAACGCCTGGCAATTGAACGCAACTACAGCCCCAATCCACTTGCAATGGGACTTCTGAAACAGAAAACCCGGATGATTGGCATTATTGTGCCTGATTTGGTTACTCACTTCTACTCTTCAATCATTTCAGGAATCGAAAGTGTTGCAAAAGAGAAAGGGTATTTCATTGTCATTTCAAGTTCAAACGAGTCGGTACAAAAAGAAAAAGAAGCAGTTGAAAACCTGTTGAAAGCACGTGTGGAAGGGTTGCTTGTTTGCTTGAGCAAGGAAACCAGTGAAACGTCCCATTTCGAGAAACTCCTGAAACAGGAAATACCGCTCGTTTTTTTCGACCGCGTTTGCCTTACTGACCGTGTTCCTACTGTTACTGCCGACAATGTTGATGCTGCCGAAAAGGTAACCCGGCATTTTTACGAACAGGGCTATCGCCGGATTGCTTATGTTTCCGGGCCGGGGCACCTCAATATTTCCCAAGAGCGTATGGCTGGTTATCTGGCCGGGCTAAAATACTGTAATTTGCCTGTCATTCCTGAGCTTATCGAAGAATGTGAGCTGAACCACGAGTCGGCCAGGGAAGCCATGAAACGACTGCTACAATTACCCAACAGACCAGACGCTGTTTTCGGCATTAACGACACTGTAGCTTTTGCGTTGATGAAAGAAATCAAGGAACATGGACTTCAAATTCCACGTGATATTGGGATTGCCGGTTTTACAGATGAGTTTCACTCAACCGTTGTTGATCCCCCACTAACTTCCATTACCCATCCAACATTCAAAATGGGCAGAAAAACTGCGGAGTTGTTTTTCGAGCGGATTGAGTCAACCGAGAACTCAAAATCTGTTACACTAAAAACCCGGCTGGTCATTAGAAAGTCATCTGTAAAAAAATAAAAGCCCGTAATTTCTTACGAGCTTTTCTCAATTTGGTCGGGATGACCTGACTCGAACAGGCGACCCCCACGTCCCGAACGTGGTACGCTACCAACTGCGCTACATCCCGATTAATGATGGGATGCAAAATTAATATTTTTGTTGGATTTCCTAAAAGCTTCCCATTTTTTTATCGCATTTTTTCGCTACACGAATTCAATGGTGCTTTACTCCGAAAAAAACATCAACAATGGAGCGATAATTCGCCCTAAAAATTCTGTTACAAGTATTTCATATTTTGTTTAGTTTACTTAACTTCACACCAAACAACCCACACTAAATCTCAATGGAAATCAAAAATTTAACAAACACACTACCATGGCACCCAAACCGAATCTGGGGCAAACGACAGTTAAGTCAGATTAAAAAAATCATCATCCACCAGGAACTTGGGGAAAGTAGCATTGAACAAGTAAATGATTATCATATTACGCCCGGCCCCTATAATCACATCTCCGAAAAAGGATGTCCTCACTTTTGCTACCACTACGGTATCCGCAAGAATGGAGAAATTGTACAGGCCAACGAGCTATCCGACGTGGTATGGCATTGTACGGGGCAGAATATGGAAAGTATCGGTATTATGCTACAAGGCAACTTTGCCGGCCCCGGCCACGAAACAGGGACCAGTAGCCCAACTCCGGAACAAATGCAGTCAATTGCCGAATTGATTGATCACCTACAAAAAACCATAAACCTTTCCAATCACGATGTGTGGGGTCACTATCATTTTGGAAAGCCGGCTTGCCCGGGTCATATTTTACAGGACTGGATTGAACAGAAACGAACTGCCCCAGTAGTTACGACAGACAGTGAACCTATAAAAATGACAATAACAGAAATTCAAAACCGGCTAAAAAAGCTGGGGTACAATACAGGTCCGATTGACGGGATCATGGGTGTAAAAACACAGGCTGCAATCTACAAGTTCCAACGCGACAACAAACTGGAAGTTGACGGGATTGTTGGCCCGCAAACCTGGAACAAATTACTAATGCTAAGCAAATGACCATGAAACCTGAAAAGAACAACAATAACCGGGACAAATATTTCACAGTGACAGAAAAAGGGTTCTGGCCCAAATGGTTCTCAAAATTTTTGTTTACACTCATTTCTGTGAAGGTTTGGGGATTGATCGCCTGTACCTGGATATCAACCTCTCTGCTCTATTGCCACCGGATTGACGGGATGCAATGGGTTACTTTTAACACCACAATCTGGGCTTTGATTTTTGGTATGAAGGAAATATTCAGGGTAATGGACCGCAAGGACATGAACGATGAAAAAATTATCAGGGAAGACAATAAAGCCAAAGAACAAATTGCTAAAATCACTGCCAGCACAGTGGCTGTACAATCAGGCTTTCCTGTCTCAAAAACCTCGACGTACACATCCGAAGGCAAAGAAATTGTGGGTACAGAACCAAACTAGCAAAAGATGGAAAAGCATATAAAACTGATCATATTGGGCATTATTATATTGGCAATTCTCGGAGCCCTGATTTACCTGAGTTTTGACGTAACCGGCCCCGGGAGCCTGATTGGAGGCATCGCCCTTCTCTGGGCAGGAATAAAATCCAAAATTTTTGGTTCGAAAACAATCGACGAAAAAATCATTCAACTAAAAGAAGAGCACCAGCTTAAACGTGACGAATGGGAAAAGGTAAGAGAAGAGTACGACAGTCAATTCAGGGCATTACAAGCTCAAATGATGTATCTTGATTATAAATCAGCTTTGATTTCAGAAAAGCTAAACCACCTCGATGAATATGAAAAACAGAGGTTATCGGAAATTGACCAGGCCAACTCTGACGACCTGCTCAACCTGCTGAACAATCATTTCAAAAAATAATTATCATGAGAAATCTAATCCTGATCCTTTTCATCCTATTATCTCAAATCACTTTCGGTCAAGCGGTAAAACTGACCCCCGGACAAACCTACACCAATCAAACAACCGATACGCTCTACATTTTACAAACAAAACAAGTAAAAGAGCTACTTTCAACAGTTGTCAGTAACGAAGTGAACCTTGAAAAAATTCAGCTATACAAGCAAAAGTTAAGCTTGATGGAGGAACGAAATTTTTTGGCAGACAGTGCGATTACCTTAAAGAAAACCGAAGCAATTTACTGGCACGAGCAACTTCTAAAAACTGACCAACAGCTCGAAGCACAGCGCTTGCAAAACCTGAAACTAATAGACGATAGAAACAGGATAAGGCAATCCCGCATCTACTATCTCCTGGCAGGAGTTGTTGCCAGCGCTGTCGTCATCAATTTATAACCGACCTGTCAGAAATTCTTTCAGATAACTGAATTTATCAGTCAACTCGCCATTTTTCAGAATAGTTGCCCGTTGTATGATCCCCTCAGTATCCTGGCCAAACAACGAAGGGAAAACCTTGTAATACATATCACGGGAGAAAGTCCGGGAAGCATCCAATGGCAATGCGGTAGGCAAATTATCCACAGCCATCACCGTTACATTTTCTGATGAAGAAAAAGGCAACTGTTCGGACAAATCGGACGGATTAACATCATAAAAGGGCTCTTCGATTGTTGACGTGCGGATCGTTGTTGGGATTGGCCCAAGGACATCGCAGCTAATATCGGCAATAAGTGAAATATTGAACTCACCTGATCGTAGTTGCTCCGGCGTGAAAAAATGCGGTGATTCATTATCCCAAAAGTGACACGGAATAAAAACGTCAGCAACATTCAAATAAGGAGCAAAAGACGACCGGTAATTTTGTGGGTTCAAAAAGAAATCTTCAAGGCCAAATTTTCCATCCACTCTCTCCACATAATCTTCCGGATCCAACCGGGCAAAAACAGGATGATCATGCTTTTGTGTCAGAAAGTTCTTCGGAAGTACTTCCTTGATCCCAAGCTCATGGATAATTTCCAAAGCACCGGAAGCCACTCTCCCACCCCCGGTAATCAAAATCTTAACAGGAGGCCACTTTACCGATTTTAATTGATGGTGCAATTCTGCCAAATCACGGCATTTCTCAGGGCCTGGCAACTCAAAATCAAGAAACCGTTTCGCTATGCCTTTAAATGCATAATAAGTTCCAACCACGCCTGCCCAAAACCCAAAAGCAACTAACCGGTTATGGTGCAAATCAACCAGGTATTCGTAATCGATAAGCGTAATTTTCTTTCTTACCATTTCCTGGAGAAATTGCTGGTTATAGGCCTGCTTCTTGGCTACATGGGCAAACATGATATAGGTTTTCCCCTCAATTAAAGACTCTTCAGCAACTTCTTTCACCCCAATTAAAACATCGCAATGCGAAACATCCTCAACAACAGGAATGCCTATTCGGCTGTATTCATCGTCCGAATGAACTCTCACATTACTTGATTGAACAAAGATTTCAACTTCAGGGTAATTATCCCTGATCAACCCGGCTGTTTCCGGAGTGATTGCCACTCGCCGGTCTTTCCACCGTCTGGTTTCTCGTAAAACTCCAATCTTCATATAATCGAATTTTCTAAAATCAACAAATGCCCCTCATTTTCATACCCCAGAAACAAATCATCACCCCAATTTTCAAAACAAGGGTACAAATAACAAAGGGAAACAATATAAAAAGATGCTAAACAAAACAACAACACATTGTATGTATCTATTTCCCTTAAAGATAAGGAAAGAATTTATATTGCGCGGGCAACAAAAACACCCCTTTTGTCAAAAAAAAGCAAACAATATCAAACAACATCCCAAAATCAAAAAGGTAATTTATCAAATTTTCACATCAATTTATAATCATTATACACATAGAAAGGGGTTTACCGAAGAATAATATCTTTATTTTTGAGCCGGCTGAAATAAATTATTAATTGTATAGACTTATGATTGACAAAGGATTAACTACGTTTATGATTTTGGCGACCAGTCTTGTCATGCTCATGACTCCCGGGCTCGCCTTTTTTTACGGTGGTTTAGGAAATAAGAAGAATATCCTAAACATCATGATGCAAAGTTTTGTATCGCTTGGAATTACAACTGTTCTCTGGTTTACGTTTGGTTACTCAATGTGCTTCAGCGGAACCGTGGCTGATGGCAATGATTTCTTCGGGATCATTGGAAATTTCGACAAAGCCTTTTTAAATGGTATCACTCTCAATACCATGATGGAAGGGCACGATTTCCCTGAACTCATTTTTATCGCCTATCAAATGATGTTTGCCATCATCACCCCTGCTCTTATTACCGGGGCATTCATCAACAGGGTAACTTTCAAATCTTATGTTTTCTTCCTGATTTTGTGGCAGATATTCGTTTATTACCCATTTGTTCACATGGTTTGGGGTGGTGGTATCCTGGCTGTATGGGGCGTATTCGACTTTGCCGGGGGGATTGTTGTTCATGCAACTGCCGGTTTTGCAGCCCTTGCAGCAGTAATTTACGTTGGTAAACGCCAGGTTTGGATTACCGAGCCAAACAATATTCCACTGGTCGCCATCGGGACAGCATTATTATGGTTCGGCTGGTATGGCTTTAACGCCGGTAGCGAGCTGGATGTAAACGGAATTACGGTTGCTGCATTTTTCAACACTGATTTATCAGCTTCATTTGCAGCTGTCACCTGGTTGATCATTGAATGGACCAGAGGAAATAAAAGGCCAACTTTCATTGGCTTGATGACCGGTGCAGTAGCTGGTTTGGCTACTATTACTCCGGCAGCCGGATATGTTTCAATGCCTGTAGCCGCTTCAATCGGTATTATAGCTGCCATAGGTTGCTATGGTGCTGTAAAATTCAAGGACAAACTCGGCTGGGATGATGCACTCGATGTATGGGGAGTTCACGGAATGGGTGGCGTTTTTGGCACTCTTCTGCTGGGTATCTTTGCAAATAGTTCTGTAAATCCGAACGTCCCTGATGGGTTACTTTATGGCGGAGGGGTCAATTTACTGCTAAAACAAGCAGCAGCCCTTGGCATAGCAATTATCTGGGCTGGTCTTTTCACATATGGCATGCTTATTCTTATTAATAAGTTTGTAAAAGTGAAAGTTTCCCATAACGAGGAATTCAAAGGACTTGACCTGGTTTTCCATGGTGAGGTCGCTCGTCAAATCTAAAAAAACAAAGTCAGTTATAATTCAAACTCTGTCATTATCGTGGCAGAGTTTTTTTGCTTATAGGGACAGACAAATGAAACCACAACTTCATCAAAAAGTGAGAAAATTATTGTAATTTTGTAATCCCAAATCTACCGGGGATGACTGGTTTTGACAGCGGGTAGAAGAGGTATGTAAGCATGTCGAGCATTGTTTGTTGGCTCGTTAATCTCAATGATCAAACTTTTAATTGGCGAAAATAACTACGCTCTTGCTGCGTAATTCTACCAAGTAGATTACACTTAATCCCGGCACAAGGTGCCGGGACAAGACATCGCCCGGGTGCTAATTTCCTGAAGCGGCCCGATCCGGCGGTGCAAGTAAATCGGGAATAGTGAGAGTTTTGCTTCGGAGCTTTCGCAAAAATTAAGGAGCTAAGGTAATGGTCGGTGGCCTCGATCCTGCCATTACACGAAAAACAAGTCTTGGCTAAACATGTAGAAAGCATATTGCTTCCTCGTTTGGACCCGGGTTCGACTCCCGGCATCTCCACTTTTACCCTCCTGAGCTTTTGCGACGGAGGTTTTTTTTGGGGGATGGTAGTGATCATTCTAACTACATAAAAACATCTAAAACCTCCAGGCTTTGTCATCCACAATTAGCTTGGTTGCCGGTTTATTCCGAAATGGTTTTACCAGTAAAATTTTTATTACTTTCGATTCACAAAATGAAAAGCAATGAGTGCAAAAGGAATTTCAGATCATGATCAGCTGTTTTATAAGGATGGATATCTGCTGGGCAAAAAAGCAGCACAAGAAATAAAGAACGAAGCAGCTTTTTTGTCTCACATCGAATCGATGTACAGTGCTGTCGATGATCTGATTAACTCTCTTTTAGCTGTTGCCCGAAAACAAAACGTTGGGATTGATTGCAAAAAAGGCTGCTCATGGTGTTGCCATCAGGCTGTTTTTGCCAACTCGTACGAAATTCACTACCTCGGGAACTATTTGAAGAAAAACTTCAGCCGACAGGAACAAAATGAGCTGATCAAGAAAGCTTCGGATAAAAACAAGATTACCTCAACGCTATCCCAAGAAAAGGTTCTGAACTATAAAAGCCCGTGCCCTCTTCTGAAAGACGGAGCTTGCACGGCTTACAATGCCCGACCTATGGCATGCCGCATCTACTTATCGTTAAAAGTGAGTACCTGCACTGAATTTTACCACCGCCCCGAAAACCCGGACAACTTCCCTGCATTACTTGATTTTCCGTTGCAAGCTGGAAGAATGATGAACGAAGGTTTTATTGCAGCACTTAAGGAAAGTGAGGTTTTAGTTTCAGAATTTCGTCTGGAAGAAGGACTGGAAACCATACTAACAACAGGCAGTAACCTTTAATTACAGCTTGGCCGTAATTTGAACAATCCGGTCACGGCGCTCCATCGAATATATTTGGCTTTTTCGTTCGATGTAATTCAGCAACAACAATGCTTTCTGATAGTATAATTCCTTTCGCAAAAGGGTTTCGTGTTCCAGGGCATGATCACCCAGAACCTCAAATATTGCCGCCAGCTTCTCATAGTGGTCATCAACAAGCAGGTTTTCCTCCATCAACCTGATAAAACCACGTTCATCCAAAAAAAGCAATTCTTCCAGGTCCCAACCAAACTGGACACATAACGCATCCTTAGCCTCGGCAAGCAAATGATCTTCTTCTTTTTCCTCCACTTTTTTCTGCATTCGGCCAAACAACTTGGCTAAAAAAAGTCCTATTTCCTGTATTTGACTGATTAAATAATCCCGGCGTTCCATAACTATGTCATTAATAATAAAAACACTTGCACATTTTTCATTAAGCAAAGTAATGCCAGACGTATTTTAAGTTCATGAGCCAATTCGACAATGTTCTCCCTCGAATAACTTAATTCAACAGCATTTAGCTTAAATTCTCTTGTAAATGTTCATCTTGTCTCACTCATAATTCTAAGATACAATTTTAATGCAATCATATCTTAACTTACTGCCCGATCAAATGTAGCAATATCACTGGGTTAAACAAAACACTCCCCCTCCTAACCTTACTCTCTTCTCTCATTGCAAATGCCAATCCATGTTGGCCTTTTGTTGTTTTAGCGTAAAATCCGATCTGCTCACACAATTAAACAAAACGGAATCAGTTAATTCCTGAGAGAATATTATTTTTGTCGACATGAGAATACTTTACCTGCTCCTAATCTTTATTACGCTCTTTACAACCGCATCGCAGGCATTGGCCCAAAGCAATAATGCCACAGTATACGGAAAA